>CANGOK010000192.1 GCA_947455285.1 Beijerinckiaceae bacterium
AGATCCTCAAAGGTCTGCGGCTTGTGCTTGGATATGTTGATGCCAAGCTCATCCATCGAGGCTACAGCGAAGCCGTCGAGCTCTCCGCTGCGCACGCCTGCGGAGGCGAAATAGATCTGGCGTCCGAAGAAGTGCTTCGCCAGCGCCTCGGCCATGGGCGAGCGCACCGCGTTCAAGCTGCAGGCGAAGAGCACGGATTGCGGCCTTGCGCGGGCAGGCCCGTCCGTCGGTCCGGGCTGCGCCCCGCTCATCTCAGCCTTTCCAATGCAGGGCTGTCACCAGCGTGAAGATGCGGCGGGCCGTATCGAAATCGCAGATGATCTTGCCTTGCAGGCGTTCAGCGAGCAGTTGCGCGCCATCGTTGTGCAGCCCGCGCCGCCCCATGTCGATCGCCTCGATCTGGGAAGGCGTAGCGGTGCGGATGGCGGCGTAATAGCTTTCGCAGACGGTGAAATAGTCGCGCAGCAGGCGACGGAAGGGCGTCAGCGACAGAAGATGCGAGACGATGGGCTCGCCCTGCTGGTCGCGCACGTCGAACAGCAGCTTCTTGTCATGCAGAGCGAGGATCAGCGAATAGGGCCCACCCGCATGGCCTTCGATGCCGAAGGTGTTTTCCTCAACGAGATCCCAGATCGCGATCTGGCGCTCGTGCTCCTGATCGGGATTCCCGCGACCGATGGAGGTCTCGTCGAGCGTGACGCAGACCAGCCGATCGATCTTCTGGGCGTTTCTGTGAGGCATGGGCGCTCAGTCGAGGTTGAGCCTTATTCCAACCGAACGCGCGTGGGCGTGCAAGCCCTCGCATTCGCCAAGCGCGATGGCGCTAGGGCCGAGCGCGCGCAGGCTTTCGGGGCTGCACTTGAGGATAGAGGTGCGCTTCATGAAATCGAGCACGCCAAGGCCCGAAGAGAAACGCGCCGAGCGCGCCGTGGGCAGCACATGGTTCGAGCCGCCCACATAATCGCCGATAGCTTCGGGCGTATGTGCGCCCAAGAATATCGCGCCGGCGTTGCGGATGCCCGCCGCCAGCTCTTCGGCGCCTTCGGCCATGATTTCGAGATGTTCGGGCGCGAGCCGGTCCACAAGCGGCAGGGCTTTGGCGAGGCTCTCAACGAGAATGATCGCGCCAAAATCGTTCCAGCTCGCGCCAGCGATGTCGCGGCGGGGCAGGGTGGTGAGGGCGCGCTCGACGGCGGCGGCCACCGAATCCGCAAGGGTGGCGTCATCGGTGATGAGGATCGACTGGGCGGCGGTGTCGTGCTCGGCCTGGGCCATGAGGTCCATGGCGATCCAGTCGGGATTGGCGGTCGCGTCAGCCAGCACCACCACTTCGGAGGGGCCAGCGATCATGTCGATGCCCACGGTTCCGAACACACGGCGTTTGGCTGCGGCCACATAGGCGTTGCCAGGGCCGACGATCTTGGCCACAGGCGCGATTGTCGCCGTGCCATGAGCGAGCGCCGCCACGGCCTGCGCTCCGCCGACGCGGTAGATTTCATCAACGCCCGCCAGCTCCGCCGCCGCCAGCACGAGGGGGTTCACCTCGCCATTGGGGGTGGGAACGACCATCACAATGCGCGGCACGCCCGCCACTTTGGCTGGAACGGCGTTCATCAGCACGGAGGAGGGATAGCTCGCCGTGCCGCCGGGCACATAGAGGCCCACGGCCTCGATGGCGCTCCAGCGCCAGCCAAGGTCGACCCCCAGCGCATCAGTGAAGCGCAGATCGGAAGGCTTCTGGCGAGCGTGGAAGGCGGTGATGCGCTCGTGCGCCACCTTGAGCGCTGCGAGGGCCTTGGAGTCGCAGGCGGCCTTGGCGGCGGCGACTTCAGCGGCGCTGATGCGCAGGCCAGAGCGCGCGAGGTCCACCTTGTCGAAACGCGAAGAATAGTCGGCCAGAGCCGCGTCGCCGCGCGCGATCACATCAGCGATGATGGCGGCTGCGGCCGCGTCCACATCCTGCGAGACCTCGCGCTTGGTGGCGAGAAGGGCGGTAAATTCGGCGGCGAATGTGTCGCGCCGCATGTCGAGCCGCGAAGGCATCGGTTTGCTCCGAAAGGAATCAGGTCTTGGGCGGCTCGCCGTCTCCAGCGTGGCCGGGCTGCAGAGTGGTTTGCCACCTTGGACCCAGATCGCGCAACTGTCCTTCCAAACATTCTACTTCAAGACGCACCGCGCTGCCGCCCGAAAAGACGAGATCGACGATCCCAGCGGGGGCGTCCGTCATGGTGAAAACCATGCTCAGGAGGTTCAGGACGTCTTCTGGCCCGGCCTTTTCGAAGCCCTTCCGGCTCGCTTTCAGCACCCGGTCGAAATGCAGGCCCACCTGCCGGCGTTGCCGGAGCCCGTGGTCGGCGGCCACCCAGTCGAACCGCGACCCCACAAGCGCGAAGACGCCGGGCTTGGGCAGGAAGGTCATGTCGGCGACGCGCACCAGCGCATCCTGCATATGGGCGGAGAGGACCGCGAGATCCTCTTCGTCCTGAGCAAGAAGCCTGAGGCCGTCTGCGGGTTTATCCGACATTACACGTCCAGATTGGCGACGCTCAATGCGTTTTCCTGAATGAACTCGCGGCGCGGCTCCACCGCATCGCCCATCAGCTTCACGAAGATGTCATCGGCTGAATCCGCCTCGCGCACCTTCACCTGAAGCAGCGAACGCGCATTGCGGTCGAGGGTGGTCTCCCAGAGCTGTTCCGGGTTCATCTCGCCGAGGCCTTTGTAGCGCTGCATCTGGCTGATGCCCTTCTGGCCTGCGCTCATCACGGTGTCGACGAGGGCGCTTGGGCCTGCGACCGGCGTCTCGTCGCCGCGCCGCACGAAACGGGCGGGATCGGCGAAGACCTCATGCAGCGAGCGCGAATGTTCATCGAGACGGCGCGCCTCGGCGGAGGCGAGCAGGCCCGCGTCCAGCGTCGAAGCCTGGCGCACGCCGCGCACTTCGCGCGAGAACACGAAGCCGCCTTGTTCGACCTTGCCTTCCCAGCCACGCTCGGTCTCTTCCGAGAGATTGTCGAGACGACGCGCGACTTCATGGGCGAGGTTTTCCGCCTCGGTCCCGCCAAGCATCGTCAGGGGCTTCAGCGCGCCCGCGATGGTCGCCTGCTCGACCGTCACCCGATCATAGCGCGAATGCAGCGTGGTCAGAACCTGACGGGTCAGCCGCGCTTCCTCAATGAGGCCGCGCAGATCCGCTGCGCCACGCTCTTCGCCAGTTGCGAGGCGCAGCAGCGCATTGTCGAGGCCGTTCTCGATCAGGTAGTCCTCACGCGCGCGTTCGTCCTTGAGGTACTGCTCGGACTTGCCGCGCGAGACCTTGTAGAGCGGCGGCTGGGCGATGAAGATATGGCCGCGCTCGATGAGCTCGCGCATCTGCCGGAAGAAGAAGGTCAGCAGCAGCGTGCGGATATGGGCTCCGTCGACGTCAGCGTCCGTCATGATGATGATCTTGTGGTAGCGCAGCTTGTCGGGATTGAAATCCTGACTGCCGATGCCCGTGCCCAGCGCGGTGATCAGCGTGCCGATCTCCTGCGACGTCAGCATCTTGTCAAAGCGCGCGCGCTCCACGTTAAGGATCTTGCCGCGCAGGGGAAGCACGGCCTGATATTCGCGGTTGCGGCCCTGTTTGGCGGAGCCGCCGGCCGAGTCGCCCTCGACGATGAAGAGTTCGGACTTCGCAGGGTCGCGCTCCTGACAATCGGCGAGCTTGCCGGGCAGGTTCGCCACATCGAGCACGCCCTTGCGGCGCGTGAGTTCGCGCGCCTTGCGGGCGGCCTCGCGAGCGAGCGCGGCTTCGACGACCTTGCCGACGATCTTTTTCGCATCCATCGGATGCTCTTCAAACCACCGGCCGAGCGCATCGTTGACGAGGCCTTCGACGACCGGGCGCACTTCGGAGGAGACGAGCTTGTCCTTCGTCTGCGAGGAGAACTTCGGGTCAGGCACCTTCACCGATAGAACGCAGGTCAGGCCCTCGCGGCAATCATCGCCGGAAAGATCCACCTTTTCTTTCTTGGTGAGGCCTGTGGACTCTGCGTAGGACGTCACCTGGCGCGTAAGCGCGGCGCGCAGGCCAGCCAGATGCGTGCCGCCATCTCGCTGGGGAATGTTGTTGGTGAAGGCCAGCACATTCTCGTGGTAGCTGTCGTTCCACCACATCGAGACTTCAACGCCGATGCCGTCACGATCGTTCTTGATCATGATCGGCTTGTCCATGTGCTGCGTCTTGGCGCGGTCGAGATAGCGCACGAAGGCCTCGAGGCCGCCTTCATAAAAGAGGTCCTCGACCTTCACCTCCGCATGGCGCGCGTCGGTGAGGATCACATGCACGCCGGAGTTCAGGAAGGCGAGTTCGCGCAGGCGATGCTCAATCGTCGCATAATCGAACTCGACCATGGTGAAGGTTGCAGGCGAGGGCAGGAAGGTGACTTCCGTGCCGCGCTTGGGCTTGCCATTGACGAGGGGCGCAGGGCCGACCGTGACGAGCGGCGCCACCGCGTCGCCATGGGCGAATTCGATGAAGAATTCCTGCCCGTCGCGCCAGATCCGCAGCTTCAGCCAGATGGAGAGCGCGTTGACGACGGACACGCCCACGCCATGCAGGCCGCCTGAAACCTTGTAGGAATTCTGGTCGAATTTTCCGCCCGCATGAAGCTGGGTCATGATGACTTCGGCCGCCGAAACCCCCTCTTCGGCGTGGATGTCGGTGGGGATGCCGCGTCCGTTGTCGGTGACGGTGCAGGACCCGTCTGGGTTCAGCGTCACCGTGACGAGATCGGCGTGGCCGGCCAGCGATTCATCGATGGCGTTGTCGACCACCTCATAGATCATGTGGTGCAGGCCCGACCCGTCGTCGGTGTCGCCGATATACATGCCGGGGCGCTTGCGCACTGCGTCAAGGCCGCGAAGGACCTTGATGGAATCTGCGCCATAAGCGTTGGGCGAGGCGGGATCGTTCGGGGGCAGGGAGTCGGCAGATTCGGCCATGAGTCCAGACGCTTTGCGCGGGCTCGGGAGAGCCCGTCCGAGAGAGTGTCGCAAAATTGCGATTCGTTCTTTGCAATGTAGCCCAAAACCGGGCGCAGATGCAGGGATTCTTGCGCCTTATATGGGGCTGCGAACAGGCGATTCGCAGGCCTGTGGAGGGCTTTTTTCAGGCGGTCTCGATTCGGCCCTGCGAGACCCTGAACAGCTGCGCGCTGGCGCCCATGCCCTCGAAGGCGCTGGGGTCGGCGCCAGTCATCCAGACCTGCCCGCCAAGCCGTCCCAGCTCCTCATAGAGGGCGGCGCGGCGGCGGGGGTCGAAATGGGCGGCGATTTCGTCGAGCAGCACGAGGGGCGCCATGCCGGTCATGGCCGCCACCAGTCTCGCATGGGCGAGGACGAGGCCAACCAGCAGCGCTTTCTGCTCGCCGGTGGAGCAGCGCCCCGCTTCCGCCTGTTTGGGGCCGTGGAGGACCACGAGATCGCTCGCCTGCGGGCCGATGAGGGTGCGCCCTGCGGCGGCGTCCCGGCCCCGGTTGGCGCGCAGCAGGTCGCGGTAACGGTCCTCGACCTCGAGCGAGGGCATGGTGGGCAGCATCCGCTCGATCTCGCCTTCAAGGGCGATCTCCGCCCATGGAAAGGGCGAGGTCTCGTCGCGCCCGGCCGCGATCAGGGCTGCGAGCCGGGTCACTGTCTCCATGCGCGCCGCCGACACCCCGATGGCGAGGCCCGCCAGCTCCTGCTCGGCGGCGTCGAGCCAGGCGGCGTCGCGCATGCCGTCTTCAAGCAGCCTGTTGCGATTGCGCAGGGCGCGCTCAAGGGCGTTGACGCGGGTTCCGTGGTCGGAATCGACCGCCAGCACCAGCCGGTCGAGAAAGCGCCGCCGGTCCCCCGCCGCCCCCGCGAAGAGACCGTCCATGGCGGGGGTCAGCCAGACGAGGCGCAGGTGGTCTGCGAAGGCGCGGGCCGAGCCTACGGGCGCGCGGTCGATGCGGCAGCGGCGAGCCGAGCCGCCCTCGGCGGGCTCGATGCCCGTGCCGAGCTGGACGGTGTCGCCATTCGTCTCAAGCTCGAGCGAGGTCGCCCAGCGTCCGGAGCCGCCGATGCGGGCGAGTTCGCCAAGGTCCGCCCGGCGCAGCCCGCGCCCCGGCGTGAACATGGAGAGGGCTTCGAGCACATTGGTCTTGCCCGCGCCATTCTCGCCGGTCAGCGCGACAAGCTGGGCGTCCACCGCGAGGTCGAGCAGGGTATATGAGCGGAAATCGACGAGTTGCAGCCTCCGCACCATGGGGCGGCGCAGGGAGGCGGAGAAATCCGGACCAAATGTCATGACGGCCTGAGGGATGCGCCCCTCACACGCGCATCGGCATCAGCACATAGAGCGCCGCGGCCCCGTCGCGATCCTGAATGAC
>CANGOK010000193.1 GCA_947455285.1 Beijerinckiaceae bacterium
CGCGAACTGGTCGAGCCCTATGTCCGCAAGGCCCTGCCCGATGGCTGGATCAGCAAGGACACGGTCTGGCACATCAACCCCACCGGCAAGTTCTACATCGGCGGTCCCGACGGCGACTGCGGACTCACCGGCCGCAAGATCATCGTCGACACCTACGGCGGCGCGGCGCCCCACGGCGGCGGCGCCTTCTCCGGCAAAGATCCGACCAAGGTCGACCGTTCGGCCGCTTATGCGGCGCGCTATCTCGCCAAGAACGTCGTGGCCGCTGGTCTCGCCGACCGCTGCACCCTGCAGCTCGCCTACGCCATCGGCGTCGCCAAGCCCCTGTCGATCTACGCCGACCTGCATGGCACAGGCCATGTCGACACCGACAAGCTCGAGAAAGTTCTGATGGAAGTCATGAACCTGACGCCCCGCGGCATCCGCGAGCATCTGCACCTGAACAAGCCCATCTACGCCCGCACCTCGTCCTTTGGACATTTCGGTCGCGAGCCCGATGCGCAGGGTGGCTTCTCCTGGGAGAAGACCGACCTCGCGGCTGCGCTCAAGAGCCACTTCTCCTGATCGCTGTTCCGGTCAGCTACAAAGAAAATCGCGCCGGATTCGTCCGGCGCTTTTTATTGGTGGGCCCATGATCGATTCTCCTGAAGACGACTCTCCCGCAGGCGACATGCGGCCGGGCTTGCATGGCCGCCGCAAGGGCAAGCCGCTGCGCACCCACCAGAACGATCTTTATGAGACATTGCTGCCTTATCTGCGGCTTGATGTTTCAGGACCCGTGGATCCAGCGACCCTGTTCCCCCAACCGATGAGCGATCTTTGGATGGAGATTGGCTTTGGCGGAGGCGAGCACCTTGCGGCTGACGCCCTGAACAACCCTGAAGTTGGATTCATCGGCTGCGAGCCCTTCATCAATGGCGTCGCCAAGATGCTCACGGCCATCGAGAATGACGGGCTGACCAATGTGCGCCTGCACGCAGGCGACGCCTATGATGCGCTGCACGTCCTGCCCGACGGTTGCATGGGCCGCATCAATCTTCTTTATCCCGATCCATGGCCCAAGCGTCGCCAGCGCAAGCGGCGATTTGTTTCTGAACACGCCGTGCGAGAGTTTGCCCGTTTGTTGCGGCCGGGCGGCGTGTTTCGCTTCGCTTCCGATATCGATGATTATACGGGCTGGACCCTGGCCCGCGTGCTCCCGTCGCCTTATTTCAGCTGGAGCGCGCAAGCGGAGCAGGATTGGGTCTTGCCGTGGCCGGGCTATACGCGCACGCGCTATGAAGAGAAGGCCATCCGCGAGGGCAGGCGCTCATCTTATCTCGCTTTTGTGCGGACCTCGACGCCGGTGTGATCAGGCGGCGTCAGCTTCGCTGCGTGCGCCATAGCGATGCAACGAGGCGCCATGCGCCTTCAACCACGCTTCCGCGCTGTCGACGTCTTTTGAGAGCTTGCGCGTCAGCTTCCAGAACTCGTCCGAATGATTCATATGGATGAGATGCGCGACCTCATGGGCGGCGAGATAATCGAGCACATGAGGCGGCGCCATGATCAAACGCCATGAAAAATTCAAACCGCCGCTCGCCGAGCAGGAGCCCCAACGGCTCGTGGTGTCACGCAGCGTCACATCGCGCGCCTTGACGTTGATCTTCGCACAATGACGCTTGACTGAATCTTCAAGCCGCGTGCGCGCTTCGCGTTTGAGGAAGTCCGTGACGCGTCGATGCACATGGCGGGCATCGCCAGCGACCCGCAATGCAGGTTTCCCGTTTGTCGCTTGATCCAACCATACGGTCCCGCGCGCATCGGGTTCATGCAGAACGATATGAGGCACGCCTTCGAAGGGTATCGTTTCCTGCGGATGAAAGGGAACGGGCTTGGGCAATTTGCGCATGCGCGCATCAATCCATTCCGCATGACGTTGCGCGAAATCGCGCGCCGCTGTCAGCGATCCACGCACGGGCATAGTGAGCACGACATCACGCGTCGCCGAGCGCACGCGTATGGTGAAGCGTGTGGCCCCAGCCACGCGCTTGAGGGCGATCTTGTAGGAATCGGCCCCGTGTGAAACATGAAATTCGAGAGGATCGCGCTGTGGCGCAGTCCGTTTGAAGAGGCGCAACATCAGGCCAAACTAAAGGCCTTTTCGCTGAGTCGCCAGTGCATACAAGCTACACTCGCCAACTCATGCATGCATGCAAGCATCAGCTGCGTTTTGAGCGCTTGCTTGATTGTTCATCGACCGATGCGATGAACTTGCCGATGCGCGGCGCGATCTCCGAGCGGAAGCGGGAGCCGTTGAACACACCGTAATGGCCAACGCCCATCTGCAAATAATGCAGCTTACGCGAGTCAGGAATGTTCACACAAAGATCCTGCGCCGCATGGGTCTGGCCGACGCCGGAAATGTCGTCCTTTTCGCCTTCGACGGTCATGAGGCCGCAGCGCTCGATCGCCTTGAGATCGATCAGTTGACCACGATGCTTCATCACGCCTCTGGGCAGCGCATGTTCAACAAAAACGGTGTCGATGGTCTGCAGATAATAAGCCGCGTCGAGATCCATGACGGCCAGATACTCATCATAGAAGTCGCGATGCTTCTCCGCTGAATCGCCGTCGCCATCGACGAGATGATTGAACATGTCGAGATGGGCGTTCACATGGCGATCGAGGTTCATCGCCATGAAGCCGGAGAGCTGGAGGAAGCCCGGATAGACTTCGCGACCGACGCCCGGATAGGGGAAGGGAACCGTATGAATGCAGTGCTGGCGGAACCAGTCCGAGCCGCGCTTCTGCGCCAGCTTGTTGACGGCGGTCGGGCTGCGGCGCGTATCGATGGGACCGCCCATGAGCGTCATCGAAGCGGGGCTGAGCGGATCCTTGCGCGCTTCCATGATGGCTGTGGCGGCGATGAGCGGCACCGAGGGTTGGCACACGCCAAGCGTATGCAAGCCAGCGCCCGGCGCATCGACGCCGAGGAACTGCATGATCTCGACGAGATAGTCGATGTAATCGTCGAGATCGAAAGATCCGGCGGCCAGCGGCGCGAGGCGCGCATCGGTCCAGTCGGTGATGTAGACCTCGAAATGGGGCAGAAAGGCTTCCACTGTGCCGCGCAGCAGCGTGGCGTAATGGCCCGACAGCGGCGCCACGATCAGCAGGCGCGGATCGCGCCGATTGGTTTGGCGGTTGAAATGGATCACCCGGCAGAAAGGCTTGATCCAGACGACTTCTTCCACGACATCGACCGGCGTGTCGTCGATCTTCGTCTGGGGCAGGTCGAAGCTTGGCTTGCCATAGCGTCGCGTGAGCCGCTCAAACAATTCGGCTGACGCCGCCATATTGCGGCCCCAGACCGTATGGGTCAGGGGGTTGAGTGGGTTCTTCAGAAAGAAATGGGCGGCGTCTGACAGGGCGCGCGCAGGGGCCACCGCCAGAT
This sequence comes from Beijerinckiaceae bacterium, assembly GCA_947455285.1. GTDB lineage: Bacteria > Pseudomonadota > Alphaproteobacteria > Rhizobiales > Beijerinckiaceae > Terripilifer. Next base: position 3,437 of record CANGOK010000193.1, read on the forward strand.
GAGCCATTTCATAGAATTGATAGGACATACGGTTCATGCGATCACCGGGTTTCGGGGGCGGGCCAGTCGCTGCAACGCAATATTCTTCTTGCAACATAGTCGGGCGCTTGAATCAATCATTCTCTTGGCCCATCAGAAACCCTGAGGCCTGAACTTAAGTCGATGACCAGATGCAATTTTCGTCGGATGTGGATCTTGCCGAGGTGAACCTTGGCCGTCATGCGCGGCGCTTGCGTCTCGATACGCTCGTGCGGCTGCGCTGGCTCGGCGTCGCCGGGCAATCGGTCGCGGTGCTGTTCACCTGGTTCATTCTCGGCTTCGATTTGCCGATCGCCCTTTGTTTTCTGGTCATTGCGGCTTCGAGCGGCCTGAATGTCGCCCTTCGGCTCAAGTTTCCCCTCAACCAGAGATTGAGCGAGCCGCAGGCATTCGCGCTTCTGGCTTATGACGTTCTACAGCTATCCGGGCTCCTCTATTTCACGGGCGGCCTGATCAACCCATTCGCCAGCCTGTTTTTGGCGCCGATCATGATCTCGGCCGTTTCGCTCGCCTGGCAAGGCACGCTCTGGCTGGTGGTTCTAATGGTTGGCGCGGCGACGCTGCTGGCTTTCCAGCACTTCCCTCTGCCCTGGCATCAGGGCGAGCCGCTCGACCTGCCTTATCTTTATGTGGCCGGCATATGGATGGCGCTGGTGTCGGGCGCCGGGTTCATCGCCTTCTATGCCTCGCGCGTGTCGCAGGAGGCGCGGCAGTTGTCCGACGCGCTGGCGGCGACCGAGCTCGTTCTGGCGCGCGAGCAACATCTGACCCAGCTTGACGGTCTCGCAGCCGCCGCAGCCCATGAGCTTGGCACGCCGCTCGCCACCATCACCCTCGTGGTGAAGGAGCTGGGCAAGATCGTGAAACCTGGCGACGCCATGGGCGAGGACATAGAGCTGCTTGCTCAGGAAGTCGCCCGCTGCCGAACCATCCTGTCCAAGATTGCATCCCTCGGCAATGAAGGGCCCGGCATGCTGGATGAACTGACCATCCTGCATCTCGTGGAGGAAGTGGTGGGCCCGCAGCGCGATTTTGGCGTGGCGCTGCATTTGGCCAGCGATGGCAAGGGCCCTGAGCCAGTGTGTCGGCGCAATCCGGGCATGCTCTACGGGCTCGGCAATCTCGTCGAGAACGCCATCGATTTCGCAGCTTCTGAGGTCCGCATCACCATGCGCTGGTCTGAAGCTTTTGTGATGATCGGCATCGCTGATGATGGTCCAGGGTTTTCCCCGGACGTACTAACAAGAGTGGGTGAGCCCTACATCACTTCGCGCGGGACGCGGCGGGCGAAGGTTGAAGAAGGGTCGGGCCTCGGCCTTGGCCTCTTCATCGCCAAGACCTTGCTGGAGCGTTCGGGCGCGACCGTGACGACTGGCAATGCGCCCTTGCCCGACCAGGGCGCGCGCATCGAAGTCAGCTGGCCGCGGGCCTCTTTCGAACGCAAGCCGCGTGAGGTAGAGCTAGCCTGAGTTCATTGTGAGGAAGGCATGAAAGTTTCCGCTCCCCCGATCGATACTGTCGACGCCATGGCTGGCCAGGAGCCGGGCGCGGCCGAAGCGATCAATGGTTCGACCATGGGGGACGACCGCAGCCTGCTTCTCGTCGATGATGACAAGCCATTCCTGACCCGCCTCAGCCGGGCCATGGAGTCGCGTGGCTTCACTGTAGTGAGCGCGGGCTCCGTCGCCGAAGGCCTCGCCGCCATCGCAGAGCACGCCCCGGCTTTCGCCGTGATCGACATGCGCCTGCAGGATGGCAATGGCCTCGACGTGATTTCGGAATTGAAGGCGCGGCGGCCCGAGGCGCGCGGCGTCATCCTCACTGGCTATGGCAATATCGTCACCGCAGTGACGGCGGTGAAGCTCGGGGCTTTTGATTATCTCGCCAAGCCCGCAGACGCTGACGAAATCTATCACGCGCTGATGGCCACCGGGCATGAGAAGGCCGAGCTGCCTGAAAACCCCATGTCGGCTGATCGGGTGCGCTGGGAGCATATCCAGCGCATCTATGAACTCTGCGACCGCAATGTTTCGGAGACGGCGCGCCGTCTCAACATGCACCGTCGCACCTTGCAGCGCATCCTCGCCAAGCGCGCGCCGCGCTGATCAGCTTTCGCGATCGGGATCGGCGAGATCGTGCAGCCGGTCAGCGCCCACCTGCGCAAAGCGCAGCAGCATGGCGCGCCGCGTCGCCGGAGCGAGGCGATGTGAGGGCGCCTCGCGCAGCACCATGGCGCCATAGGCGTCGGCCACGATGAGGCCGGCGTCCAGCGGCAGGAGGTCCTGCGGCATGTCTTCAGGGATGGCGAAATACAGCTGGTCGCAATGGGCGCGATAGTCCGGCCATTTCTGGTCGGCGCGGAAATCCGCCACGCAGGATTTGATCTCGACGATATGGATGGAGCCATCGCCGCCCACGGCCACAAGATCGGCGCGCCTGCCGCTCGCCAGCGCAACCTCTGGCAGGGTGGAATAGCCGAGCGAGCGCAAGAGGCGCCGCACCCCGCGCGCCACCGCCAGCGCGGTAGGCGATTGGCGCCCGTCGACCTTTAGTTCCAGCTCAGGCTCGCGCATCCGACAAGATCATCGCAGCCGCCTTTTCGGCGATCATCATGGTGGGTGAGTTGGTGTTGCCCGAGGTGATGCGCGGCATGACCGAGGCGTCGGCGACGCGCAGGCCTGCGATCCCGCGCACCTGCAAACGCTCGTTCACCACCGCCATGGGATCATCATCGACGCCCATCTTCGCCGTGCCGACGGGATGGAAGATGGTGGTGCCGAGATCGCCCGCCGCGCGCAGCAGATCCTCATCCGAAGTCACATGCGCGCCGGGGCGGAATTCCTCCGGCTTGAAGGGCGCGAGCGCATTGGCCTGACAAAGC
>CANGOK010000194.1 GCA_947455285.1 Beijerinckiaceae bacterium
CCGAGCGTGCCGAAATTCAAAGACCCCTTCGACTTCACCGCAAGGTCCCTTAATTCAGTTACGCTTTTCGCTGGATTGTTCCGGCTGGCGATCAGCCCCTCCATAACGAAAAACATATTCGTCACAGGCCGAAAATCCTTGTCCGGATCATAGCTCATCTGATCGAGCGTGAAGGGATTGTAGGACATTGCGTCGGCGCTGGTGACGCAGATCGTATGACCATCGGGGTCCGAGCGTGCGCATTCCTGCGCCCCTATCACCATATTGGCGCCGGGCCTGTTGATCACCACAACAGGCTGGCCCAGAGAGGTCGTAAGCTCCTGCGCCAAAAACCGCGACGCGACATCCGTGACCGATCCGGTAGCGATCGGCACGATCATCTTTATGGGCTTTGAAGGAAACGTCTGGGCGAAGGCGGCGCTGACGCAAAGACTTGCCGCTGCGCCAACCAGCACCGCAAGACGTGACTCGAGCATTTTCATGATTCCCTCCCTTTTATCGTTATTCTTCCCGCTTCCAGGTCACCACCACCCTGACCTGTCGCCCCGGCAAATTGGGATGGGGCATGGGCGCGCTGACGATGTGCAGAAGATCGTTGGTTTCAAAGCGCAGGTGCCGCACCTGCTCGCCTCCAACCCACGACTCGTTCCAGGCCGCCTCAACCTTGGTCACGACCTTGTCGCCTTCAACCCGATATCGGCCCGTATAGGCGATCATGCTGCGCATGGCGGTGACGTGTTCGGCGTCGGTCTGTGGCGTGATGCGGCCGCCGCCTGTGGCCAGAGCCAGCCAACGGCCGTCTTTGGTCGCGATCTGGCGTCCACGCGGGGCGTCGCCGAAGATGGGCACGCGCTCGCCGCTGTCCACATCCTCATAAACCTGCGCCACAAGTCCCCACACGCCGACGATCAGATTTTGCGGCACGGCATTCCTCCCTATGATTTGCATCAGGTTAGGCATAGTCTGCCGCTCAAGCAAGTTGACTGCGCAGGGGGGAAACATGACGAGCGCTGCAGGGCCTCGCGCCGAGATCAGGGAACACGCTATTCCGACACGCGGAAGCGGACCCTATATTTTATGCGAGGGTCCAGATCACGCCATCTGGTTTTGCGAAAGCACCGCCTCACGCATCGCTCGCTTCGATCCGGACACCGGCGCCTTTACGGAATTTCCTCTGCCTCACCCGGACGCGTCACCTATCGGCATCATCGCGGGGCGGGATGGTTGCCTCTGGTTCACGCAGAAAAAGGCGAACCGCATCGGTCGTCTCACAACCAGCGGCGACCTCATCGAATTTGAAGTGCCCACGCCAGCCGCAGGCCCCGACGCCATTGCGGTTGGGCCTGATGGCGCCATCTGGTTCTCCGAAACGGAGGCGGACAAGATCGGGCGGATCGACGCCAACGGCAAGATCACCGAATTTTCCGAAGGCCTCGCGCCCGGCAGCAAACCACTTGCTCTCGTGGAGCGCGACGGGGCGCTGTGGTTCTCGCAGGCTGGCGGCAGCCGCATCGGGCGCATCGATATGGAGGGCGCCATCAGCAGCTATCCAATCCCAAGCTTCAACGCCCAGCCGCGCGCGATCGCTTTGCATCCTGCTGGCGGGGTCTGGTTTGTGGAGACGAATTCCAACGCGCTCGGCCGCGTCGATGCGCAGGGCCATATCGAGGAATTTCAGGTCGGCATCGACAACGCATCGCTGCGTGGTGTCACGGCCGGCGCCGACGGCGATCTATGGTTCACCGCCAATTTCGCCAACCAGATCGGCCATATGACGCCGCAAGGGAAAATGGTTGGCGTCTATGATTGCCCAACGCCAGGCAGTGGCCCGCGTTGCATCATGACCCATTCAAGCGGGCGCCTATTCTACGGCGCCTTTGATGCAGCGATGATTGGCGAAGTTCGCTTTTTACAGGGGTGAGGCCTTGCGCCTCACACCACCTCGCCGCTCCCCTGTAGAACCATGATCGGAGCGCCACGCGCGACGCGGCTGTGCAGATCGACGATGTCATGGTTGAACAGGCGTATGCAGCCGCTCGACACAGCCTCGCCGATCGTCGAGGGCTCGTCGGTGCCGTGGACGCGGTAATTGGTTTCCTGCCCGTCGCGATGAATATAGAGCGCGCGGGCGCCAAGCGGGTTTTCAATGCCGCCCGGCAAGCCGCCGCGCACGGGCCCATAACGCTGCGGCTGTACTGCGATCATGTTGGGGGTCGGAGCCCAGTGTGGCCAGACAGCCGTGCGGCCGATATAGCCTGCGCCTTTGAACTCAAAGCCCGCCTTGCCGACGCCGCAGCCATAACGGATGGCCTTGCCACCAGCGAGAACGAAGTAGAGGTGGCGGCGCGGCGTATCGACCACAATGGAGCCGGGCTTCTGCGCGCCGCGATAGGCCACGACCTGCCGCAGAAAACGCGGGTCGATCTCCGACACATCAAGCGCGGGAATGGTATGCGCGCCGTCGGTCAATTCCGGATAAAGCCCGATGAAGGAAGACCCGCTCTCTGGCGTAGACAGCGCGCCATCGCCCGCGACGCAGCCCGCCAGGGCAAGAGGGGCGGACGCCAGAAACATCCGGCGCGTGAATGCCAAGTTCATGCGGGGTTTCATTGTCAGACTGGTCTTTCCTGCATTGCGGGCCGACGTTGGAAACGCCGAAATTGCTAGCGGAGCGCCAGAAGCGCCGCCACATCGGCCCTCAATTAAGCTGATTCTGACCTAACGGTCGAATTTCGCCCGGATTTGTAGCCGAAACCGCGCCGATTTGCGACCCGTCGGCTCCGAAGAGCCCTGCTCAAATGCTAAGCCCAAGCAATTTCGCGGCGTTTGCCCCCAGAATGTCCGCCTTGACGGCGTCTGACAAGCGCTTCGAACTCATCACAAATTCAACCGGATGCGTCTCGCCGAAGGGGAAGTCGGAACCTAACATGATCTTGGAGGAGTCAACCTTTGTGGCGAGGAACTCCAGCACGTCGATATTGAATAGCACCGTCTCGTAGTAAAATGACTTCAAATAGGTGCTGAAGTCATGGCGCATCTGCGGCGTCGAGCCACGGCGGTAAATCCAGTCGAAGCGGCCCGCATAGTATGGAATGAAGCCGCCGCCATGGGCGAAGGCGATCTTCAGATTGGGGCAATCGTCGAGCACGCCGTCATAGATCAGCGACGTCTGCGCATAGGCCTCCTCAAGCGGCTGGCCGAGCGAGATCAGCAGGCTGTGACGCCGCAGGCGCGGGTCAGGATTGCCGGCGGGGTGGATGAAGACCGGGACCTGCAAAGCCTCAGCGCGCTTCCAGAACGGACGCAAGGCCGGATCGCCCAACTCCAGCTCATTGACGCGGGATGCGACGACGACGCCCCTGAGCTTGAGGTCGAGCACCGCGCGCTCCAGCTCCTTGATGGCGAGATCAGCGTCCTGCAGGGGAACCGAAGCGATGCCGACGAGGCGATCAGGCGCTTTGGAGACGAGCTCGGCCATGTAGTCATTGTTGAGCCGCTCAAGACGCAGGCCCTCAGCAGGGTCTTCCGCATAGGTGCATTGATGCAGGATGTTCGGGCTCACCACCTGAATGTCGACGCCCATGGCGTCCATATCCGCGAGCCGCAGATCAAGATTGATCATCTTCTGCAAAAGATGCTCGGGCAAGGCGCGCACGGCGCCGCCGACTTGCGAGCGGATCTGCCCCAGCACGGAGCGTTCATAGGTGGCGTCGAAGACCTCCTGCGTCATGGAATGGGCATGGAAGTCGATCACGACGGGCTTCTTGCTCATGGGTTATCCAAACCTGTTAAAGAGAACGAGTAGATATTCAGGCTGCGCCGCGCGCGCAATCGACAATGGCGAGCGCATCAGCGGGCGCAGCATCGCCGCGCCACGCGACATGGCCATCAGGGCGCACCAGCACGAAGTCGCGCTCATAAAGCGCGCGCACGACAGGGTCGGCCAAGGTCTCGACATGCAAGGGCGTATTGCGCGCAGCGAATGCTGCCTTGATCTGCGCGGGCGTGTCCTTGTCCGCTGTGAAAGCCACCAGTGTGAAACCGTCGCCGAAGAGATCCAGCGTCGACTTGTCATCCGACAGCCACGCATGCGGCGCGCGCACGCCCGGATAGGTCGAGGGGATATATTCGCTGACGCTTTCGGGCGGAGCGGGATCGGCGCTCGCTACGCAAATAGGCGAGCCTGCATAGCTATAGCCGAGCGCAAGCCCGTTGGTGACGAACTTTTGCTTGAGGCCCGCAGCGATGCGCTCGCCCATCTCCTTGCGAGCCTGCGCGCCTGCAGGGCTGTCATCAACAATTTCCGCAGGCGGCTTTTGCCCGCGATCATTCTTGTTCATGCGCTCGGCATGGGCGACGTTGCGCGCCGCGATAGGCCTGCGCTCGGCGTCATAGGAGGCGAGCAACCCTGCGCCGCCCCAACCAGAAAGAGTCGCCGCAAGCTTCCAGCCTATGTTGCTCGCGTCGCCAAGGCCGGTGTTGAGGCCAAGGCCGGAGGCGGGATGGTTCAGGTGCGCGGCGTCTCCTGCGAAGAACACGCGGCCGACCTGATAGCGATCGGCGACCATATTGCGCGCAGTCCAGCGGCCGACAGAGATCACTTCGAAGGGCGCCGTGTCGCCCGCGATTTCACGGAACAGCTTCGGTACGTCGATGGCTTCGGGATTGTCGTAAAACTCCTTGCCGCGAAGGCCGAAGCGATAGAGTTCGCGACCATCGAGCGACACAAGGTTGCGCCAGATGCCGCCGGGGCCGACGAAGTTGATGAGCGCGGCCTTGCCCTTGTCGTGATGATCCCAAAGGTTCGGTGCGCGTATATAGGCGCTGATGTGATAGGTCATGCCCTCGCCGCCGCTGAGCCCCACGCCCAGCGCACGGCGAATGGGCGTATGGGCGCCGGTGCAGTCGACGAGATATTGCGCCTCAATCACGTGCCGCTCATCGCGCGTCAGATCGGTAGCGGTGACGCGCACCACATCATCCGTCTGCTCCAGCGTTTCAAAACGCCAGCGAAAACGCAGATCGACGCAATCAAACCTCTTTGCGGCCTCGCAAAGAATGGGATCGGTCCAGAGCTGGTTGCAGCGTTGCGCGCTTTCAGGACTCACGGACGTGGCGCGCGAGCCGCCATGATCGGGGCGCTCGACACGCGCGATCTCAAAACCATTGAGCGCAGTGCAATAGAGCGCAGTATGGGGAAAATCCGGAGGCGCGGAAGCGGCGCGAATGGCGTCGGCGAGGCCCCAGCGACGCATGAACTCCATCGAACGCGCATTGAGCGCCGTCGCTCGCGGATGGTCGGCGGGACGGTCGCTCTGCTCCAGCACAAGGCAGGGAATGTTGCGCGAGCCAAGCTCAATCGCGATGGCGAGGCCGACCGAGCCGCCCCCGGCGATGAGAACCGGCGTCTGGATAACCGAAATTGTCATAAGTTCATTGGTCCTGTTTTGTCAGGGCATGGCGCCCGGCTCGCGCCCATAGGCCGAGCGCACCTTATCGGCGACGGCGTCAGGCGCATCGACGATGCTGGCCACAAGTTCGGCAAGCCGCGCCCCGCTCATATGGCGAATGTCGAGATTGGTCTGTTCGGCCTCTTTGAGAAACTCAGGGTCAGCCAGCGTGTCGTCAAAGGCCTTGCGCATTGCTGCGACACGATCCGCAGGAACCTCCGGAGGCATGAAAAAGGGACGCCCAAGCCCGACCGAAGCGGACAGCAGCATCAGCACTTCGCGTTGCTCGTTGGTCTTGGCGAGTTCGTGCATCAAAGGCACGTCAGGCAGCGCCGCCTCACGCTTCAGGCCTGTCTGGAACAGCACATTCACCTTCTTGTCGCGGATCCAGTCGGGATGTTCGAGCTGGACAGCGGATAGGCTGAAGCCCGCGCGCGCGCTCACTTCGCCACGCTCCATGCCAAGATCAGCTTCGCCGCTCGTGCCATAACCCGCGACAATCTTGAACTTAGTGCCGAGCAGCACATTCATGACATTAGCGTAGAGGAAGCCATTGGAGCTGACGCCGGTCGCGCCTGCGATGACCTCGCGCGCCATGACATCCTCGATGGTCTTCGCCCCCGATGTATGCCACGCCATGGTCAGAAGATTGCTGAGGCCCGCGGAGCCGACCCAGTTGAACTTACGCACATCAAAGCGCACCGAAGGGCCGGTGACGAGTTGCTCAAGCGGAATGCCATTATTGACGACGCCAAGATATGTTCCATCGCGCGGCGCCTGCCCAAACATGAACTGTGTCGCGCGCATATGGCCAGCGCCCGGCATATTTCGCACAACGATGGACGGCGCGCC
>CANGOK010000195.1 GCA_947455285.1 Beijerinckiaceae bacterium
CACATGACCATGGTGGAGGAATGCTGCTTCGACCGCAGCGACATCTCCCACAAGGTGAACCTTTTCGACCTCCATCACAAATATGCGGATGTGATGAAGGTGGACGATGTCATCAAGTCTCTCTCCGCTCTAAAGGCTGCGCCATGAAGCCCTCGTCCTATGGTCCCTTTCCCTATCGGCCCATCAATCGGCGCCCGAACTTCCGCTTCCCCAATGGCGCGCGCGTGGCCTTGTGGATCATTCCCAACATCGAGTTCTTTTCGCTCTCCGACATGATCCCTGCATCAGCGGGCGGCGGCGGAAAGGTGCCGGATGTGCCGGGGTGGTCGGTGCGCGACTATGGCAACCGCATCGGCGCATTCCGCATCATGGAAGTGATGAAACGCTATGGCATGCGCGGCACGGTCGCGCTCAACAGCGAGCTGTGCAAGCACCATCCTGAAATCATCGAGGACTGCATCAAGCTCGACTGGGAATTCATGGGCCATAATGAGACGAACACCCATCGCCTCAACGAAGTCCCGCCCGGCGAAGACGCCGAAATCGTGCGCCGCACGGTGGAGACAATCACGAAATACACGGGCAAGGCGCCCAAGGGCTGGCTGGGCTCGGGCCTTCAGGAAACATGGAACACGCTCGACCATCTCGTCGACAATGGCATCGAATATGTCGCCGATTGGGTGAACGACGATCAACCCTATCAGATGACGCTCGAAGACGGCCGCACGATCATGTCCGTGCCCTATTCGACGGAGCTGAACGACAAGCCTGCCTACGAAAAGAAGAACCGCACAGCTGATGAATTCGAGGCCATGATCAAGCGTCAGTTCGATGTGCTCTGGCGCGAAGGCGAGACGCAGGCTCGCGTCATCGGCCTCGCCCTTCACCCCTATCTCACCGGCTTTCCCCATCGCATCGGCGCGCTTGATGGCGCGCTTGAATATATGTGCAAGCATGAAGGCGTGTGGCTCGCCACGGGTTCTGAAATCGCGGCGGCTGGCCGCGGCGCAGTGGACCCCGCATGATCGCCTTTCTGCACGAGCGACGCTGGAGCTGGGGCTCGGTCATCTTCGGCCTGGCGCTGTGGGAATTCATCAGCCGCGTGATCGTCGGCTCGAAGCTTTTTCTTGCAGCGCCGACGCAGGTTTTCGAAGCGCTCATCGAGCTTTCAAGCTCCGGCGAGCTTGGCAAACATATCTGGACCAGCACGCTCGAATTCCTGCTGGGCTATGGCGCCGCCTGCGTGCTTGGAGTCGCGCTCGGCTTCGTCATGGCAAGTTCAAAAGCAGGCAAGCAATCATTGCAGCCATGGGTCTCCGGCCTCTACGCCACGCCCACGGTCGCGCTCGCGCCGCTGTTCATCCTGTGGTTCGGCATCGGCATTCTTTCGAAGGTCGTCGTGGTTGCGGTGCTCGTCATCTTCCCCGTCACGATCAACACCGAGACGGGACTTCGCACCACGCCGACGCAACTCATCGAGACCGTGCGCTCCTTCGGCGCAAACTCGCGGCAGATCTTCTTCAAGGTGTCGCTGCCTTCGGCGTTGCCCTTCATCTTCGCAGGCTTTCGCCTTGGCATCGGACGCGGCTTGATTGGCGTCGTCGTCGCCGAATTGTTCGGCGCGCGCTCAGGCCTTGGCCAGTTGATCAGCCAGTCCGCCGAGACCTTCAACATGCCCAATCTCTTTGCGGGCGTGACTGTGCTGGCGGCGGCAGGCATCGCCATGACCGGCGGCTTCACATGGCTTGAACAAAAGCTTCTTCCGTGGAGAGACTGACATGAGCGACGAATCCGTCAAACTATCAGTCGCCAATCTAACCAAACGCTTCGGCTCGCTCGAAGTGTTGCAAGACATATCGACACAGATTCGCAGCGGCGAATTCATCTCCATCGTCGGCCCCTCCGGCTGCGGAAAGACGACCTTCTTGCGCATCATCGGCGGGCTTGAACAGGCAAGCTCCGGCGACGCTCATCTCGACGGCAGGCGCATCGAAGGGCCGGGCGCGGATCGCGGCTTTGTGTTCCAGCAGGACAATCTGCTGCCTTGGCGCGACATTCTCGCAAATACGGAAATCGGACCAGAGATCAACGGCGCCCTGAGTCCTGAGCAACGCCAGAACACGCTGCGTCTGCTCAAGCTCGTGGGCCTTGAAGGCTTCGAACATTATTACCCCCGCCAATTATCAGGCGGCATGCGCCAGCGCGTGAATCTCGCGCGCGCGCTCGCGGTCGACCCCGCACTTTTGCTGATGGATGAGCCCTTCTCGGCCCTTGACGCGCAGACGCGCGAGATCATGCAGACGGAACTTTCGCGCATCTGGGAAGAGGGCCGCAAGACAGTGCTCTTCGTCACCCACCAGATCGACGAGGCGGTTTATCTTTCCGACCGTATCTTCGTCTTCGCGCGCAGGCCGGGGCGCATCAACGAGATCATCGACATCGATCTTCCCCGCCCGCGTCCGCTTTCGATCAAACGCACGCCGCGTTTCGTCGAATATGTCGATCATATCTGGAAGCTGATCGAAGAAGACGTGCGCGTGTCGGTGCTGGAGGAGCACACGGGTTGAGCATTAAGCTCAATCCAGTATTTGCCCGCCGTCATAGCTCATCGACAAGCGCCCCGTGAGAATACGGAAGTCATCGCTGTCGATCAGAGCCTTGTAATAATCACGCAAAGTCGGCGCATCAATCATGCGCGCGCCCTTGCTTTCCTCGGCGAATTTTTCGCCCGGAAAGATCTTCGCCAATATCCGCGCCTTATCCTGATCCGTGGGCTTCGCATTAAGATCGCCCGGCTCGCCATGTAGCGTGAGAGCAAGGATCTGGTCGCGATCGAGCTTCGGCAACATGGCCAGAAAGGCGCCCGTCAGCGACTTGGCGAATTCATGGTCGGGATGATCATCACGAAAAGGCGCGCGATTGGTGTGGCCGAGATGGGGCACGACCAGCCACTCCGCCTTCTGCCGGGGAAAGCCCGCGAGAAGATCGGCATCCGCCCGGTCGACATAAAAACGGTTCAATCCGTCGAACAGCACGAACTCATAATTGCGCTCGATCAGGAAGGGCTCCCAATCGAGCCAATTCTCCGCGAGCGAACCCGGCGCCAAGGCCTCGCAGAGGACGACGCGCGGGCGATGACGCGTCCAGTCGCCGCCGGCGAGAACCTGCGCCTCCGCCCCCTCCACATCCACTTTCAGAAAATCGATGCGCGGCGCGCGATGGATCTCGCAAAGTTCCGCGAGCGTCTTCATGGGCGCCTTGCGAGTTTCATAGCGCGCGCCGAAGCCCATCGCGGACTCTGCGAATGCAGGCACGATGGTCGAAAAGCCATGCAGCCGCTCAACATCGTGGAAATCCACCTCGCCCGACGTCGCCCCCAGCGCGCAGCATTCGCGAATGTCGCGAGGGCGGATGTGTGCGTAGAGTTCGATGAGCTTGGGTTGCGGCTCGACCACAATGCCGCGCCAGCCGCGCTGGTAGAACCAGCAGGACACATTATCGGCGACGGGGTGGCCCGCGCCCACATCGATATAGAAGCCCTCGCGCTGATCGGCGAAGACGCTGGCGAGGTGGTGGTCCTCAAGATGCTGGGCGTAGGTCAAGTCCATGGATGGCTCCGGAGCTTCGTCAATTACGCAAGATATGGGATTGATTCATGGGCGCTGATCGGGGATTCTGGCGGCAACAGGAAAACTGACGATCAGGGAGGATCCGTTGAGCGATCACGCCAGCACACGCATGTCTTTCAAGTCGCCCCTCCCGGTGATCAATCCCTCTTCAGTCGCCATCGTCGGGGCGTCGGAACGCGCCCGCTGGCCAACGGATATTTTCAACAATCTGACCAAAGGCGGGTTCCCCGGCAAGATCTTTCCCGTGAACCCCCGTGCGACCGAAGTCTGGGGCCAGCGCGCCTATCCTGATCTCGCCTCCCTGCCCGAGCCTCCGAGCCACGCGCTGGTGATCGTGCCTTCCACTGCGGTGCTCGACGTGCTGGAAAAAGGCGTCGCGGCGGGGCTCAAGAGCGCCACGATCTATGCGGGGAATCTGGGCGAGGGAACGGACCCCGAGAGCGTCGCGCGAGGGCAGGCGGTGCGCGACCTCGTTGCCCGAAGCGGGCTGATCGTGAACGGGCCGAATTGCATGGGCGGCAACTCCCTGCATCATCGCTTCTTCGGCTATCCCAACCATGAACTCGTGAGCCTGCCCCCCGGGGGCGTCGCCTATGTGTCCCAGTCCGGCGGCATGGTGCAGTTCTTCGTCAAATCGGCGGCGGAGCGCGGCGTGAAATTCAGCGCCATGTTCTCGAGCGGCAACGAACTCGACCTCGATCTCGCCGACTTCGTGAACTATCTCGTCGATGACGAGCAAACGAAAATCATCGGCCTGTTCATCGAAGGCATCCGCAGGCCGCAGGCCTTCATGCGCGCCGCCGCACGGGCGCTCGCCGCAGGCAAGCCCATCATTGCGCTGAAGACCGGCAAATCAGCCAAATCGCGCGCGGCGGCGCAGTCCCACACGGGCGCCATTTCGGGCGATTATGAGGGCTTTCTTGCGCTGTGCGAACGTTATGGAATCGTCGCTTGCCAGTCGCTCGACGACATGGTGGAGACCGTGCTGGCCTTTCAAGGCGGGCGTCTGCCCAAGGGGCCGCGCGTCGGCTGGATCACGACTTCGGGCGGCACGGTCGATCTGCTCTACGATTACATCGAAGAGATCGGCGGCACGCAGGCGCCGGAGTTTGGCGCTGAAGCCGCCGCCATCATGCGGCCCATCGTGCCCGCCGAGATCGGCATCAAGAACCCGCTCGACGCCGGCATTCCCAGCACCGACGAAAACGCCATCGCCATGTGCGCCGCCGCAGCCAATGATCCGCAGATCGACATGATCGCCTGGGCCGCCGTCTTGCCCAGCAGCAAGCGCCAGCCAAATGCGGAGGTTCTGCGCAGCCTGCTCGATCGAACCGACAAGCCGGTGATCGCCTTCGGCCGCATGGCCTATGCGCTCGGCCCCGACTCGCTCGAATTTCAGGACAAGGTCGGCTTTCCCTATCTGCAGGGCTTGCCCGAGACGATCCGCGCCATGGGCGCCATGGCCTTCTATGGCGCGCGCAGTGGTCGCAAGGTCGAGGAGCTGCCTACCCCACGCGGCAGCGCGCTCGCGCCAACGCAGCTTGGCGAGGCGCTGGCGTCCCATGGCCTGACGCCCCCCGCCAGCGGCTTTGGCGCGACGCCGCAGGCCGCCGCCGACATGGCTGCGCGCATCGGCTTTCCGGTGGCGCTGAAGCTCGTTTCGCCGCAGATCTCGCACAAGACCGAAGTCGGCGGCGTGCGCATCGGGCTTGGCTCGGCGGAAGAAGTGATCCGCGCTGCGCAGGAGATCATCAGGACAGTGGGCGAGCGCGCGCCTGACGCCGTCGTCGAAGGCTTCCTTGTGCAGGAGATGGCGAAGGGCGTTGAAGTGCTGATCGGCGTCCGCACCGATCCGCTCTATGGCCCGATGATGGTGGTGGGCGCAGGTGGCGTCTTCGTCGAACTGATGAAAGACATTTCCTGCCGCCTCCTGCCCGTAGGAGAAGCGCAGGCGCGCGAGATGATCAGCGAGCTGAAGCTGGCGAAATTGCTCGCGGGCTATCGCGGCGCCGTCCCCGCCGACATGGATGCGCTGGTGCGCGCCGTCTGCGGCCTGTCGGATTTCTACATCGACCATCGCCAAATCTTCAGCGATCTTGAAGTGAACCCGCTGATCGTGCTGGAAGAGGGCAAGGGCGTGCGCGCCGTCGACATTCGCTCGACGCCTGTGTGAAGATCAAACCGAAGGAGGCGACCATGGCCTATCAACTCTCAGACTTCTGCGCCGACGCTCACAAGGCGCTCAAAGCCAAACCGCTTGACGCCGCGCTTCAAGAAGTTGCATCGCATCTGCGCACGCTCCTCGCCAACGAGGCCTTCGTCGCCGAAACCTTCAACGATGAAACGCCCTACGGCAAGCGCGCGCTCTATCATGACGCCGAGCTTGATTTTTATGTGCTCGCCCATGTGCAGGCGCCGGGCAAGGCGGGCGCGGCCCATACGCATGGCTCATCCTGGGCCATCTATGGCAATGCGCGCGGCTATACGGAAATGACCGAATACCGCCGCGTCAACGATCCCAGCGAAGAAGCCTCCGTGCTGCAGAAATCGGATCACTACCGCGTCAGCACCGGCGAGAGCCGCGCCTATGGCCCCGGCATGATCCACTCGACCGCCCATCCCGAAAAGGC
>CANGOK010000196.1 GCA_947455285.1 Beijerinckiaceae bacterium
AGTTCGAGCAAGCGCTGGCCTATGCGGCCACCGTCGGCGCAAAAATGATCCATGTCATGTCGGGCATGACCGGCGGCCAGACCAAAGAGGCGCGGGACGCCTTTTACGAGAATTTCGCCTGGGCCTCGGCCAAGGCGAGGACAAACGGCGTCACCCTCCTCATCGAGCCGCTGAACGCCGTCGATCGGCCGGGCTATTTCGTGTCGCGCTCGGACGAGGTCGTGGCGCTGCTGGGCGAGCTTGGCTGCGATAATGTCAAGCTATTGTTCGACGTCTATCATATCCAGATCATGGAGGGCGACTTGCTGCGTCGGCTCGACCGCCACTGGCCTCATGTGGGCCATGTGCAGATCGCCTCCGTCCCCCGCCGCCATGAGCCTGACAAGGGAGAGGTCGCCTTCGGCGCCATCCTTGCGGAGCTGACCACTCGTGGGTACGCGGGCTTTGTGGGCGCCGAATATAACCCGCGCGGAAAGACGCAGGATGGGCTCGGCTGGGCCGCGCCCTGGCTCGCCCCATGAGCATCCCTGACAAGGAAGCCTTCATCAGGGAGCAGACCCGCCTGCTGCCCGTCCCCCACACTCCCGAAATCAGCCTCCACGTGGCGGATGTCGCGACCGACCTCTGGAGCAAGACCGAGGAGGAGCTGGGCGAGATCGGCCTGCCGCCGCCCTTCTGGGCCTTCGCATGGGCGGGCGGGCAGGCGCTGGCGCGCTACATTCTCGACAATCCGGAATCCGTGCGCGGGCGCCGCGTTCTCGATTTCGCCGCCGGCTCGGGCCTTGTGGGCATAGCCGCCGCCAAGGCCGAGGCGGCTGAGGTGACATGTGTCGACATCGATGACTTCGCCGTCAGCGCCATGGCCCTCAACGCGCGGGCGAACCACGTGAGCCTGACGGCTCAGCTCGGCGACATCGTGGGGCAGGACGGGGGCTGGGAGGTCGTGCTGGCGGGCGATGTCTCCTATGAGCGGGACATGGCGGCGCGGGTCACCGACTGGCTCGAGGGGCTCGCCCGGCGCGGCGCGCTGGTGCTGATGGGAGATCCCGGCCGCAGCTATCTCGCCCGCGAGCGACTCGAGCCCATCGCCGAATATCGTGTGCCGGTGACGCGCGATCTTGAGGACGCCGAGGTGAAGAAAACCAGCGTCTGGCGGTTTCGCTCGCCCTGAACGCGAAAAAGGCCGGGGATCGCCCGGCCTCTTCAGATCCGCCCAAACGGCAGGATCAATCCTTGGACTTGACCTTGAGGATCTGACGGCCGTTGTACATGCCGGTCTTCAGGTCGACGTGGTGGGGACGGCGCAGTTCGCCGGAGTCCTTGTCCTCGACATAGGTCGGGGCGGCCACAGCGTCAGCGGAGCGGCGGAAGCCGCGCTTCATCGGGGAAGTCTTTCGTCTCGGAACTGCCATGTCACTCTCCAGATAGGCGCGTACCGAGGCATTCAGCCGGCGCGCATCGAATTAGCTGGCCGGGCTGATACACCTAAACCAGCGGGATTGCCAGTGAAGATTCCGCTTTTTCCGCGCCAGAACGACGTTTGCGCCATTAATCGCCCGTCTTGAGGCAATCGACAAGCCCCTTGGCGGCGCTCATGCGGCGCAATATGGCGGCTGCGATGCGCCTTTGCTGGGCGCCCGGCCGGGCAGGATCCCGCCGCAGGGGATTAGGCAGGGCCGAGACGAGCAGCGCCGCCTCCCGCGCTGTCAGCTGCGCGGCGGGCTTATGGAAATAGCGCTGGGCCGCCGCCTCCGCGCCAAAGAGGCCCTCTCCCCATTCGGCTATGCTCAGGTAGACTTCCATAACGCGCCGCTTGCCCCAGATCCTGTCGATGACCAGCGCGGCTGGAATTTCCAGCCCCTTGCGCAGCGCCGAGCGGGAGGGCCAGAGAAACAAATTTTTCGTCGCTTGCATGGCGATGGTGGAGGCGCCCCGCGCCGGACCATCCTCACCGGCTTCACCCAGCACCTGACGCAGCGCCCCCCAGTCGACGCCGCCGTGGCGGCAGAAACGGCCGTCCTCGGCGGCGATGACCGCCAGAGGCAGCTGAGGCCCCAGGCTCGCAAGGGGCGACCAGACCCGCTCCACGGGCCGAAAGGTCACCCACCGGGCGAGCATGAGGGTCGAGACGGGCGGGACATAGGCCCAGAGCACGACCAGCGCCAGAAAGAGAATGAAAAGGATCAGGGCGGCTTTCAGAAGCCATCGAAAAATTGCGCGCACAAACGCCATGGTCGCGCAGCCCACCCCTTGCGAACAACGCTCCAGCCTTGACCCACGAGTGAGGCTGAGGCAAGCGAAACCCATCCCGGAGGCCTCATTGTCCGATACGTCAGCCCCCCAGACGACCTTTGAAACCCGGCTTCAGGCCGTCGCGCGCGACGTCGCAGCCATGCTGGATGAATTGCTCGCCGAGACGTCCCTGCCCGGCGAAATCGCCAGGCCCCAGCGGCTGGTCGCGGCCATGCGCCATGGCGCGCTCAACGGCGGCAAGCGCCTGCGGCCTTTTCTGACAGCGGAGACCGCGCGCCTTTTCGGAGCCGAAGGTCGGGGCGTGCTGCGGGCCGCCTGCGCGGTGGAGCTGGTGCATTGCTACTCCCTCGTCCATGACGATCTGCCCGCCATGGATGACGACGACCTGCGCCGGGGCCAGCCCACGGTCCACCGCGCCTTTGACGAGGCGACCGCCATCCTTGCCGGCGATTCCCTGCTGACCCTCGCCTTCGACGTCATGGCGGATGAGGCCACCCATGCGGACCCAAGGGTGCGCGCGGCTCTTGTGCTCGGCCTAGCCCGCGCCTCGGGCCTTGGGGGCATGGCGGGGGGGCAAATGCTCGACCTCGCCGCCGAAGCTTCGATGACGCCGCACACGGTCGACGAGATCACCCGCCTTCAGGCCATGAAAACCGGCGCGCTTCTGCGCTTCGCGGTTGAAGCCGGCGCCATCATCGCAGGCGCCGCGCCAGATCAGACGGCGAAGCTCATCGCTTATGGCGAAGCGCTTGGCGCGGCCTTTCAGGTAGCCGATGATATTCTCGACGCCGAAAGCAGCGAAGAAGCGCTTGGCAAGAAAGTCGGCAAGGACGCAGGCCGCAACAAGGCGACGCTCATCAACGCGATAGGCATCGACGCCGCCAAGGCGCGCCGCGATGATCTTGCCGCACAGGCGCAGCAAGCGCTTGCGGGGTTCGGCGAGGCGGCTCATATCCTTGCTGAAGCCGCCCGATTCACCGCCGCAAGGCGCAACTAGGTTCAGGCATGACGACCAACACCTTTATCCATCGCCATCGGTTTTTGCGTCATGTGATCGGACGCCAGCGCCTTGTGTTTTGTGTGGGCCTCGGCGTTCTCGCTCTGGCGCTTCTGCCTTGGAACTGGGCTACGCCGACGCGGCTTCTGGTGGCTTGGAATCTGGGTGTCTTGACCTATGTCGCGAGCGCCATCCACCTGATGGTGACGGCCGACCCGGCCAAGATGCGCCGCCTCGCGCAATTGACCGACGAGAGTCGTTTCGTGGTGTTGACACTCTCGGTTCTGGCGGCCATGGCGAGCATCGCAGCGATCATCGCTGAGCTGGCGCAGGTCAAGGAACTCGTAGGCTGGGACAAGGCGCTGCATCTGCAGATGGCGGGCCTCACCATCGTCAGCTCATGGACCTTCACTCATCTCATCTTCGCCCAGCATTACGCTCACGAATATTATATCGAGCGTGCGTCCGCACGGAGCGCGCCTGACGCCCTGCGCGGGGGCCTCGCCTTTCCCGACACGCAGAGCCCGGACTTTATGGATTTTCTTTATTTCTCGTTCGTGATCGGCGTCGCCTCGCAGACCGCCGACGTATCGATCTCCTCAAGGCCCATGCGCCGCGTGGCGCTGATCCATTGCGTGCTGGCTTTCTTCTTCAACACCACGGTTCTGGCGCTGACGATCAATATCGCGGCGGGGCTAATCTAAGGGATCAACGGGCCCCAAACCGACGCTCGATATACTCCGTCACCAGCGTCTTGAATTCACCAGCGATGCCGGGTCCCCGAAGGGTCACGGCCTTCTGGCCGTCGATGAAGACGGGGGCGGCAGGCGCCTCTCCCGTGCCTGGAAGTGAAATGCCGATATCGGCGTGTTTGGATTCCCCCGGGCCATTCACAATGCAGCCCATAACCGCCACATTGAGCGTCTCGACGCCGGGATAACGCGCCTTCCAGTTCGGCATTTCGTCGCGGATATAGTCCTGAATTTCGCGCGCGAGTTCCTGAAAGACCGTCGATGTGGTGCGACCGCAGCCGGGGCAGGCCGCCACCAGCGGGACGAAGGTGCGAAAGCCCATGGTCTGCAAGAGCTCCTGCGCGACACGCACTTCAAGCGTGCGGTCGCCGCCGGGCTCAGGGGTGAGGGAGACCCGGATCGTGTCGCCAATGCCCTCCTGCAGCAGCACGCCCATGGCGGCGGAGGAAGCGACGACGCCCTTCGAGCCCATGCCCGCCTCTGTCAGCCCAAGATGGATGGCGTAATCGGAGCGCGCGGCCAGCATCCGGTAGACCGTGATGAGGTCCTGCACCGCCGAAACCTTGGCCGAGAGGATGATACGGTCACGCCCAAGCCCGATCTCTTCCGAACGTTCGGCCGAATAGAGCGCCGAGCGCACCATGGCCTCTCTGGTCACTGCGCGCGCCTCAATGGGCTGGGCCGAGCGGGCGTTGGCGTCCATCATGCCCGTGAGCAATTCCTGATCGAGCGAGCCCCAATTGGCGCCGATGCGCACCGCCTTGCCGTGACGGATGGCCTGCTCGACGATGGCGCCGAACTGGCGGTCCTTCTTGTCCTTGAACCCGACATTGCCGGGGTTGATCCGGTACTTGTCGAGCGCCTCGGCGCAAGCAGGATGGTCGGCGAGAAGCTTGTGGCCGATGTAATGGAAATCCCCCACCAGCGGCACGCCGACGCCAAGCTTCAAAAGCCTGTCGCGGATATGGGGCACGGCGGCGGCGGCTTCGTCGCGATCGACCGTGATGCGCACCAGCTCCGAACCGGCGCGGGCGAGCGCTTCGATCTGCCGTACGGTGCCCTCGACATCCGCGGTGTCCGTATTCGTCATGGATTGCACGACGATGGGGGCGCCGCCGCCCACGAGCACTGCATTCGCCCCATCGCCAACCCTGACCTGCACGGTGCGGTGGCGTGGCGCGGGGCCGCTTTCGATGGCGCTCAGCGGATCGAGAGGCATGGTGGTCTCCGGTTGGGACAATTCAGACAGCGGACGGCTCCGCTCCACAGCAACGGGCGCACAGGCCCGCCAGTTCAATCACTTGCGCGCGCGGCGTGAAGCCAGCGCTCTGCGCAACCGTTCGCAGGCTTTCGGACGCCGCATGCGAAGTGACTTCGCTGACGACGCCGCAGCCATCGCAAATGAGGAAGATCGCTGGCTCGTGCGCCCCATGGCCATGATCGCAGGCCATGAAGGCGTTGCGCGAGGCGAGGCGATGCACCAGCCCCTTCTCGACCAGAAAATCGAGCGCCCGATAGACCGAGATCGGCGCTGGGCGCTTGCCCGTGCCTGCGGCCAGACGGTCGATCATCTCATAGGCGCCGAGCGGACTGCCAGCGGCGCATAGCTCATCCAGCACGCGCCGACGGGCGGGCGTGAGATCGACCCCATGGCCATGGGCGCGGGCCGGATCATGCGCGCAATGCGAATGATCCCGGTGGCCTGCGCCTTCTGGCGGGGCGGAAGAGGGCGGGCGAAGCGGCTTCACACAAACATTATAGGCCGCATCCGCGCCGGGATCGACTCCGGCTTTGCTGGTACGCCCGGCCCGTGACAAACAGGGCGCGAGACCCTACAAAAACGACAACAGGAGGAAACATGACCGAAGGCAAACTCGAGCTCAGCATCGCGCTGTCCGACAACGAGCGCACCCGCCCCCTCATCGACGGCCTCATTCAGCCACAGGGCGTCAAGCTGCACACGACAGTTGTGCATCCTTCGGAGATGTTCTGGCGGCAGCTGAAATACGCCGATTTCGACGTGTCCGAAATGTCGGTCTCCTCGTTGCTGATCGCGGCCTCGCGGGGCGATTACACCTGGGCGGCGATCCCGGTCTTCACCTTCCGCATGTTCTTCCACACCCGCATCCTCGTGCGCTCAGATCGCGGCATCAAGACGCCGCAGGACCTGCGCGGCAAGCGCGTGGCGGTGCCCGAATATCAGCAGACCTCGGCCATCTGGTCGCGCGGCATCCTGCA
>CANGOK010000197.1 GCA_947455285.1 Beijerinckiaceae bacterium
CGGCGGCAATGTCGCGCGGGTTCAACTGATGGGAGAGCAAACCCACTATTCAACGCCGGGCGCCGCCAAGCCCTTGTTTTTGCAGTGGGTGAAGGACCGGATTGATGGCAAGCCGGCGACCAACGCCTGCCCCACCAACTAGGCCCCGCAAGCGTCCTTTG
The DNA here is from genome assembly GCA_947455285.1 of Beijerinckiaceae bacterium. Classification (GTDB taxonomy): domain Bacteria; phylum Pseudomonadota; class Alphaproteobacteria; order Rhizobiales; family Beijerinckiaceae; genus Terripilifer. The sequence continues at coordinate 162 of CANGOK010000197.1, forward strand.
ACTACGGCCCCAATTTGATTGATTGTCCCGGACGAACGCTGCGCCCGAGGCGCCTGCGTAAAAATATCAATCAAGAGAGGACACGATGGACGACAGCAGCGCCACCAAGGGCTACCAGACCTTCAGCTACAAGAAGCCCGAGAGCCTGCGCAAGGGCAAGGGCATCGTGCAGCTCGCCCAGACGCCGATCATCCGCGGCCGCGTGCAGATCGTTCAGGAAGGCGGGGAGAACAACCTGCATTCCCACACCGGCATGGACGGCTTCTGGTTCGTGCTCGCTGGCAAGGTGAAGTTCTATGGCCCCGGCGACGTCATCATCGGCGAATTTGGCAAGCATGAGGGCATCCTCATCCCCGCCGGCGTCGAATATTGGTTCGAAAGCTCCGATCCCGACGAAGCCCTCGAAATCCTGCAGATGGCGGGCTTCGAGAAGGGCGTGAAGCTGACCCGCAACGACGTAGCCGCCCAGAAGCTCGTTCCCGGCTCAGTCGAGATCAAGAACATCACCGTCGAGCACTGAGGCGCGACGCAAAACAAAGAACCCGCCGGTTGCAGCCGGCGGGTTTTTTATTTCATCTTCAGAGACGAGACGATCAGGCGTGCTCTTTCGCCATGATCTGGTCGAGCGCGGCGAGCAGCCGGTCGACGCTTTCAGTACGCGCCCCCTCACCCATCAGGCCAATACGCCAGACCTTGCCAGCGAGCGGGCCAAGGCCCGCGCCAATCTCAATGCCATGATCGAGCAGCAGCGTGCGGCGCACCTTGGGGTCGTCCACGCCAGCGGGGATTTTCACCGTGTTAAGCTGCGGCAGACGACATGCCGGCGCGACCAGCATTTCCATACCGCGCTTTTCGAGCCCGGCGACGAGATGCAGATGCGCGGCGCGATGACGCTTGAAGCTGTTCTCCAGCCCCTCCAGCAGCAGGCGGCGCAGCGCCTCATGCAGGCCGTAAAGCGAGTTGATCGGCGCCGTGTGGTGGTAGGCGCGCGCGCCCTCCCCGCCCCAATAGGCCATGACCTGCGTGACGTCGAGGAACCACGACAGCACCTTGGTCTTGCGCGCCTTGATATGCTCGATGGCCCTCGGGCTGAACGAGACCGGCGACAGGCCGGGCGGGCAGGAAATGCACTTCTGCGTGCCCGTATAGATGACGTCGATGCCCCAGGCGTCCATTTCAATCAGCACGCCGCCCGCGCTCGTCACGCAATCCATGATCGTCATAACATTGTGCTTGGCCGCGACTGCGCCGAGCGCCTTGCCGTCCGACAGAACGCCGGTCGAGGTCTCCGCATGAACGAAGGCGAGGAACTTGATGTCCTTGTCCTTCGCAAGCGCTGCATCGACGATGGCGGGGTCGACAGGCGTGCCCCATTCGAAATCAAGCGGCACAACCACGGCGCCGCCGCGCGATGCGACTTCGCTCATGCGCATGCCGAAGACGCCGTTGCGAGCGATGAGGATCTTGTCGCCGGGCTCGATCATGTTGAGCACGCAGGCGTCCATGCCGACGCTGCCGGGGCCGGCGACGGTGAAGGTCGCTTCGTTCTTGGTATTGAAGAGCGTCTGCGTCATCGCCTTCAGCTCGTCCATCAGACCGATGAAGGCGGGGTCGAGGTGGCCGATCGTCGGCTGGGCCATCGCGGTGAGAACTTCCTGCGCGACCGGAGAAGGTCCAGGGCCAAGGAGAAGGCGCTGCGGCGGCAGAAATGGATCGGTCGGCGTGCGGTTCATGGTCGTCCCCCCGGGGAACCTGTTTCGTAAAGCGCAGATACTTGTCCCCATCACGCAATGCGGTCAAGAGCGGAGCAATGGCTGGAGCGCACTTGATTAATAAGACGTAACGGAACGATGCCGCAGGGAGGTGGTTGGTCGGGATCGCGGGAACCGCAGGAGAGACCCATGGGCGGCAAGATCGCAGTCCTGACGACGCTTGGCTTCATCAGTCTCGCCCATCCAGCGCTGGCTGAAGAAAACTGGCAGGCCGAGATCAGCAAGGCCCTTGGCAAAGCCGGGACGGCGGCGCCGGGCGAGGTCTACCGGGTTTCGCTGCCGAGGACAGACCTGAAGGCCACCGTCGACGGGGTGGAGCTGAAACCCGCCTTCGCGCTCGGCTCGTGGCTCGGTTTCATGGCGCACCCCAGCGCGACCAATGTGACTGTCATGGGCGATCTCGTCCTGACCGATGACGAAGTCGGGCCGGTGATGAAGCGGCTCCTGGAAGGAGGGATCGAAGTCACCGCCCTTCATAACCACCTGCTCCGAAATACCCCTCACACCATGTATCTACACGTCCACGGGCGCGGGGAGCCGGGGAAGCTCGCAGCGAGCCTGAAAGAAGGATTGGCGCAGAGCAAGACGCCTCTCGGTGAAGCGTCGCCGCCCCCTCCGGCGCAAACCCAATTGAACACGGGCTTGATTGACCAAGGGGTCGGGCGAACCGGCAAGCTCTTGGGCGAAATCTACCAGTTCAATATCGCGCGCCGCTCCGCGCCCCAGGAGGACGGCATGGCGATCCCCGAGGCCATGGGCGCGGCCATCGCGATTAATTTCGAGGCTGATGGGTCAGGTCAGGCGGCGATCACGGGCGACTTCGTGCTCGCTGCGGCTGAGGTGAACAAGGTCGCGAAGACGCTCGCTGACAATGGCGTCGAGGTCACGGCGCTCCACAATCACATGCTGACGGAAGAGCCTCGCCTCTTCTTCATGCACTTTTGGGGGCATGGCGAGACGGTCAAGCTGGCGCAGGCCATAGGCGCTGCGCTGAAGCAGGCGGACGTCGCGGGGCCATAATGACTCAGATTAGGTTAGCGCGCTAATCCCTCTAAAGATCAGATATTTACAGCCAAAACTTTAGAGCCTAATTGAACTCACACCAGCCGACTTTGAGCCTTCGCCGCCGCGATGAAGCTCGCGAAAAGCGGGTGCGGCTCGAAGGGGCGCGACTTCAGCTCCGGGTGATACTGGACGCCGATGAACCAAGGATGGTCCACCAGCTCCACCGTCTCGGGCAGCAGCCCATCGGGCGAAGTTCCGGCAAAGCTCATGCCCTTGGCTTCGAGCATATCGCGATAGGCGGTGTTCACCTCGTAGCGATGACGGTGGCGCTCGGAGATTTCTCCGCTGCCGTATATCGCCGCGATACGTGACTCGGGCTTCAGCTTCGCACGGAAGGCGCCAAGGCGCATGGTGCCGCCGAGGTTGCCGCCTTCGCGCCGGGTCTCCAGCTCGTTGCCGCGCATCCATTCGGTCATGAGGCCAACGACCGGCTCGCTCGTGGGGCCGAACTCCGTGGAATTGGCCTCCTTGACGCCAGCCAATGAGCGAGCCGCCTCGATGACCGCCATCTGCATGCCGAAGCAGATGCCGAAATACGGCACCTTGCGCTCGCGGGCGAAACGGGCGGCCAGAATCTTGCCCTCGGCGCCGCGTTGGCCGAAGCCGCCGGGCACCATGATGCCGTGCACATGTTCAAGATGGGGAGCAGGATCGCCCCCTTCGAACAATTCGCTCTCGATCCAGTCGAGCTTCACGCGCACATGGTTGGCCATGCCGCCGTGGTTCAGCGCCTCGATGAGCGACTTATAGGCGTCCTTGAGGCCGGTATATTTGCCCACGACCGCGATGGTGACTTCACCCTCGGGGTTGTGGACAGCCTCGGAGACCGCGTTCCAGCGGCTCATGTCGGGCTTGGGAGCAGGCTCAATGCCGAAGGCCGCCAGAACCTCGCGATCGAGCCCCGCCTCATGGTAGGCGCGCGGCACATCGTAGATGGAGCCGACGTCCCGCGCCTCGATCACCGCGCCCTCGCGGACGTTGCAGAAGAGCGCGAGCTTGCGGCGCTCGTCGCGGGGAATTTCGCGGTCGGAGCGACAAAGGAGGATGTTCGGCTGGATGCCGATGGAGCGCAGCTCCTTCACCGAATGCTGGGTCGGCTTGGTCTTCAGCTCGCCGGCGGTCGGAATATAGGGCAGCAGGGTCAGGTGGACGTAGACGGCGTGACCGCGCGGCAGGTCATTGCCAAGCTGCCGGATCGCCTCGAAGAATGGCAGGCCCTCGATGTCGCCCACCGTGCCACCGATTTCGACCAGCACAAAATCGACGCCGTCGTTGCCGTCGAGGACGAATTCCTTGATGTGATTGGTCACATGCGGGATCACCTGCACGGTGCCGCCGAGATAATCGCCCCGGCGCTCCTTGGTGATGATCTCCTGATAGATGCGCCCGGTGGTGATATTGTCCTGCTTCGTCGCGGGACGACCGGTGAAACGCTCATAGTGGCCAAGGTCAAGGTCGGTCTCAGCGCCGTCGTCGGTCACGAAGACCTCGCCGTGCTGGGTCGGGCTCATGGTGCCCGGATCGACGTTGAGATAGGGGTCGAGTTTGCGAAGGCGGACGGTGTATCCGCGCGCCTGCAGGAGGGCGCCGAGAGCCGCCGACGCCAAGCCTTTGCCAAGCGAAGAGACCACGCCGCCGGTGATGAAGATGTACCGCGCCATGGGGTTGCAGACCTATTCCTAAAGAACCGATTCGGCGAGCGAATTCCGTTGGGACAGGGCCTTCGTCCACACGATTGTGTAGAACGCGGCCAAACGAAAGGGGCCGGACAAGCCGGCCCCTTAAAGAGCTGTCAATTTTACTGGCGCGGAGGCTCGGGCGCCGTGGGAGCCGCCGGAGCCTGCTGCTCCATCTGCTTGAGCTGATCAAGCACGCTGCCCGCAGGCGCCGTCTGGCCGGCCGGGGCGACGCCGTCGAAGATGGACTTAGGCGCGCGGCCCATGTTGGCCATGACGGTCAGGGCAAGGCTCGTGATGAAGAAGAGCGTGCCGAGGATGGCTGTAGCGCGGGTCAGGGCGTTGGCCTGACCGCGGCCAGTCATGAAGCCGCCTCCGCCAATGCCAAGGGCGCCGCCCTCGGAACGCTGCAGCAGGACCACGCCCACGAGCGCGACCACGATGATGAGATGCAGGGTGATGAGTACAGTTTGCATATCTCGACCCAAACTGGGGGAAGGCTTGCGCCCAATGTCTGGATAGGCCTCTTACACGATGCAAAGAGCCATGGCTACCGGGCCGTTCAGCGATAAGCCGCCGCGATGCCCATGAAATCGACGGCCTTGAGGCTCGCCCCGCCGACCAGCGCCCCGTCCACATTGGCGACGCCCATCAGCTCCACCGCATTGGAAGGCTTCACCGAGCCGCCGTAGAGGATTCGCACCCCTGCCCCGTCAGCGCCCAGCAGCTTGCCCAGCCGCTCACGGATGAAGGCGTGAACCTCGGCGACATCACCGGGGGTCGGCGTCAGGCCGGTGCCGATGGCCCAGACGGGCTCATAGGCCACGACAAGCTGCGCGCCGGTCAAACCGGTGGGAATCGAGCCGTCGAGCTGGCCGCCCACCACGTCGAGCGTCTGGCCAGAGCGCCGCTGCGCCTCGGTCTCGCCGACGCAGACGATGGCGACGAGGCCGGCGCGGATCGCCGCCTCAGCCTTGGCCCGCACCACGGCGTCGCTCTCCCCATGGTCGGCGCGGCGCTCGGAATGGCCGACGATAATGAAAGTTGCGCCAGCATCGGCCAGCATCTCGGCGGAGATGTCGCCGGTATGTGCGCCTGACGCCTTGGCGTGGCAATCCTGCGCGCCAATCCCGATTCCAGTCCCCGTGGCGACGCTTGAGGCGGCATGAACAAGGGTCGCGGGCGGGCAAATCAGAAGATCGACCTTGGCCTTCAGCGCGGAATCATAGGCCTTCGCCATGTCGGAGATTTCGGTCAGCGAAGCACGCAGGCCGTTCATCTTCCAGTTTCCAGCGACGAGGGGATGGGGGCGGTTGGTCATGGGACGTCCTCTGTTTCGCCTGCGTTACCACCCTGCCGCAGGACTGCCTAGTAGGACCTTTTGTGCGATGCGTTGCGCGCCGGGCCGCGTCTC
>CANGOK010000198.1 GCA_947455285.1 Beijerinckiaceae bacterium
GGCCGCAGCAGCGCTCGGCATGCCGCGCTCCTACGTGATCAAGCGGGTCACATGGCAGGCGGCGCGAACCGGCCTAGTCACCGGCCTGCTGCTTGCGGTGGCGCGCATCAGCGGCGAGACAGCCCCGCTGCTCTTCACCGCGCTCTCGAACCAGTTCTGGAGCGTCGATCTCCTGAAGACGATGGCGAACCTGCCGGTCACCATCAACAATTTCATCAACAACCCTGATCCGAACTGGAAGCGGCTTGCCTGGTCGGGCGCGCTCATCATCACTATGGCCGTGCTGGCGCTGAACATCTTCGCGCGCAGCCTCTCAGGCGGGAGACAGTCGAAATGAACGATATGTCCGGTATGGACGCGAATCTCTCCGTTCGGGATGACGCGAAGGTCGCAGTGAAGAACCTTCACTTCTATTACGGCGGCGCCAAACCCTCGTTGAAGAATATCAACATGACCCTGCGGACAAATCAGGTGACCGCATTCATCGGCCCCTCGGGCTGCGGCAAGTCCACGTTGCTGCGCGTGCTCAATCGCATGTATGACCTCTATCCGAACCAGAGGGCTGAAGGCGAGGTGCTGCTGGATGGTGAGAACATTCTTTCGCCGCAGCAGGACCTCAACCTCCTGCGCGCGCGCATCGGCATGGTCTTCCAGAAACCGACGCCCTTTCCGATGACGATCTACGACAACATCGCCTTTGGCCTTCGCCTCTATGAAAACCTTCGCAAAAGCGAGCTCGATGACCGCGTTGAAAAGGCCTTGCGCGGCGCCGCGCTCTGGGAGGAGGTGAAGGATAAGCTGGGCGCCAGCGGCCTCAGCCTCTCCGGCGGGCAGCAGCAGCGCCTGTGCATCGCAAGGACCGTTGCGATCAAGCCCGAGGTGATCCTCTTCGACGAGCCTTGCTCGGCGCTTGATCCGATCTCGACCGCCAAGGTCGAAGAGCTGATCGACGAGCTCTCGGAGAGCTACACGATCGCCATCGTGACCCACAATATGCAGCAAGCCGCGCGCGTCTCCGACATGACGGCTTTTATGTATCTGGGCGAACTCGTCGAGTTCGATGAAACGACGAAGATGTTCACGGCGCCTGCCCAGCAGCGCACTCAGGACTATATCACCGGCCGCTTTGGCTGACCTCGGGAGGAACGAGATGACAGACCATACAGTCAGAGCATTTGATCGTGAGCTGGAACTGCTTGGCCGCAGGATCGCCGATATGGGCGGCATTGCTGAGAAAATGCTTTCCGAATCGATAGAGGCGCTTATGCGACTAGACGTCGATGGGGCTAAGGCGATTATCGCCACAGATATTCGCCTGGACATTCTTCAGCGGGAAGTCGAGGAAGAAGCTGTTCGCATTATCGCCCGGCGGCAGCCGGTCAGTATTGACCTTAGAGAAATCGTCGGCACCATGCGCATCTCGGGCGATCTCGAACGCGTCGGCGACCTCGCCAAGAACATCGCCAAGCGTACGGTTGCGCTAGCGACGGATCAGCGCCTGCCGCGCGCCATGATCGGGCTGCGGCACATGGGCGAACTTGCCGCCATTCAGCTGAAGGACGTGCTGGACGCCTATGGTCAGCGTGATGTTGAGCGGGCCGACGCCGTCTGGCGCCGTGATGCGGAGATCGATGCGCTGGAGGACTCAGTGTTCCGCGATCTCCTCACCTTCATGATGGAAGATCCGCGCAACATCTCCTCCTGCACCCATCTGCTGTTTTGCTCGAAGAATGTCGAGCGCGCGGGCGATCACGCGACCAACATTGCGGAGACCGTGCATTATATCGTGACCGGAGAAACGCTGCCGGTCGACAGGCCAAAGTCCATGTTCGGGCGCCATTAACAGGTGGTTGAGAGACCATGACATCAGAGAGTGAATCAGTAGCCCGCATGCCAAGTCGCAAATCGTCGGAACCCCATATTCTGGTAGTGGAGGACGATGCGGCTCTTGCTTTATTGCTATCGTATAATCTCGAAGCAGAGGGCTATGTTGTCAGCCGTGCCGAGCGCGGCGACGAGGCGGAGATCCTGCTTTCAGAGGTGACGCCTGATCTGGTCATTCTTGACTGGATGCTGCCAGGGGTGACGGGTTTCGAGATCTGCCGTCGGCTAAGAGGGCGCGAGAGCATGCGCGACCTACCGATCATCATGCTGACCGCCCGCGGCGAAGAGAATGAAAAAGTGCGTGGCCTGTCGATCGGCGCTGATGACTATGTGGTGAAACCGTTCTCGGTGCCGGAACTGATGGCGCGTGTGCGGTCGTTGCTGCGCCGATCCCGCCCTGAGCGCGTCGCCGAGCGGCTTCAGATTGGCGACCTGATGCTCGACAAGCAGAGTCGCCGCGTATTCCGCGGCGAGCGGCAGCTTCATCTTGGGCCCACGGAATTTCGGTTGCTGGAGCACATGATGGAGAAACCGGGACGCGTCTTCACGCGTGCGCGCTTGCTCGATTCAGTATGGGGAATGGCCGCTGAAATTGATGAGCGGACCGTTGACGTCCATATCGGGCGGCTGCGAAAGGCCATCGTGCGCGGACGTGAGAAGGATCCCATCCGCACCGTACGTGGCGCTGGATATTCGTTCGACGAGACCTTCGCGAAGGTCCGAGCAATTCGCAGCGAGGAAGAAAGCCCCTGACTCTCTGCATCCGATTCGAACTCGCGCACCCATGAATGAGTTGGTCAGGCGGCCAATCTCTCTTCCGTAGGCCACGTCGGGGCAGGAAGGGAACCTTCGCTCGCCTCATGCCAGTGACAAATTTCGATAGATCCGTCGAAATTCTCGATCACAGCCGTGCAGGATTCAACCCAGTCCCCCGTATTCACATAGGTGATTTCGCCAATCTGGCGGATCGTCGCCTTGTGGATATGGCCGCACAGCACAAGATCGACCCCGTGCCGACGCGCGTCATGGGCGACAGCGTCTTCGAAGGCTGTCATGAAGCTCACTGCGCCCTTCACCTTGTCCTTGCTCCAGCGTGAGAACGACCAGTAGGGCAGCCCGAGCAAGCGGCGCATGCGCGCGATGTGGTGGTTCAGCCAGATTGCGAAGTCATAGGCCTGATCGCCGATAAGCGCGAGCCAACGCACGTTGCGCACCACAGTATCGAACTTGTCGCCATGGAGGAGCAGCATCCGGCGCCCATCCGCGCAGGTGTGGATCATCTCTTCATGCACTTCGACGCCGCCGAAATTGGATCCGACATAGTCGCGCGCAAATTCGTCATGGTTGCCGGGAATGTAAACGACGCGGGCGCCCTTGCGCGCCTTGCGCAGCAGCTTTTGCACGACGTCATTGTGCGCCTGCGGCCAATGCCATGATTGGCGCAGACGCCAACCGTCGACAATGTCGCCAACAAGAAAGATCTGCTCGGCCTCATGCGCCTTGAGAAAATCCAGAATCGCATCGGCCTGGCAGCCGCGCGTGCCCAGATGCAGATCCGACAAGAACAAGCTGCGCACGCGACGCGGTTTCTGTTTTTGCTTCTGCTCCTGACTCGTCATAGGTTGGTTCTCATTTTTCAGGAAGCGCTGCGGCGTAATGCGGCGAGGAAGGTGTAGCCACGGTAAAGGCTGACGAAATCGCACTTGAGACCATATCGAGCGGCGGTTGCTCTCAGTACTGCCTCAAGCTCTAAGCGGGGTGTGACGTCGAAAAGACCCAACCATGCGCCAAGGACCCTGCGGAAGAGCCATGGAAGATCGTGCTGGTCGCCGAAGTCTGCAATCATCAGGCAGCCGCCGGGCGGGATTGTTTCGGCGGCTCGATCTAGCGCTGCCTCCCATTCCGGAATCATGGACAGCGTGTAGGAGAAGTAGATGCGATGGAATGGCGCATCTCCAAAGATTCCTTTGGGGAAAGTGACTGCATCAGCCAGGGTGACGCGGATAGAGTCGTCGAGATCCGCCCAGTCGACCTCCTGCCGCGCCTTCTCCAGCATCACCGGGGAGACATCAAATCCGAAATAGGTGGCATGGGGCCATCGTCGCGCAGCGCGAATGAGGTTGCGGCCGGTGCCGCAGCCGATTTCCAGCACCCGGCCGTTAAGAGGAGGAGCGAGCGATTCAATCAGGCGGTCGCGCCCTAGGAGATAAGGACGGCGAGTGGCGTCATAGATGCCGGTTTGCCATCCATACATCCGATCCATGCGAAGCGCTGCATCACTCATAGGTGCGTCTCCTTCAGGACATAAAGGTGGAACGCGCCGTATATGGCGGAGCGGTCTCGTGCATGCAGCGCCGCAGATCTCGCATCGTCGCGTCGCCACTGATCTAGGATTGCAGGTTGCACCCGGCCGGGCAAAAGCAGTTCGTCCGCCGCTGTCCGGAAGATCACGCGTGCGCCGGGCTTCGCTGTGCGCGTGATCTGCGCCCAAAGGGCGTTCAAGTCTGCGTCATTCATCCAGTCCTGCGCATCAAGCAGTACATAGCAATTGAGGCTGGCTGCGGGCATTTGCGCAAGGTGGATAGTCATGGAGACTTGGTGAACACGTACGCGTTCGACGCCTGCCCGCACCAAATCTCGATTTTCTGGCTGCAGATAAGGAGGAAGTGGCGCTTTCTCGAAAGGTGAATAGCTGCGTCCGAAAGCTTGCCACGCGAAATAATTTTCGTTGAGGGGGAAGCCAAAGGCGAGCTTCTCCACGCGCGCACGCAGCGCGCCGATCATCCCTTCGGAATGATCCTTGGCGAGCGCACGATATTGCGCCGGGGGAATGCCGAGTCCGTAAAGGGACGCCGGCTGGCCGACGAGCCATCTGATCAGGCGGCTCTCGAACAGAGGCGCGACATGTTCGTCGAACGTAGCTTTTTGCTCAGGCAGATTGCGCGCATCGAGCATTCGGCCTAGGTCTCGCCCATGCAACCTTGCGAGGAAATGCGTCAGGCCGATGAAGGCTCCTAGAAGGCCATGCCTATAGAAGCTTTTGGAGAATTGCGAGATGCGCCGACGACCGAGAATGTCGCGCTCTTCCCAATAGCTGCTGGTGGTGGTGTCGAGATGTTGCGCCAGATATTGGTCGTATAGGGCTTCGTTTCTTGGATCCGAGGCGCCGCCGAAGAAGCGCCTGAGCGCGCGCGCGTCGGGCAGATGTGCAATGGCTGCAAGCTTCAGTTTGACGAGGGCGACATGTGCGGCGTTGAGGTCGACGGCTGTAATGCTTGCAGGCTGGCCTACGAGATAGCTCGCCACATTGCAGCCACCTGAAGCGATGGCGATGACATGATCCGACCGGCTGAGAGACAGCGCGTCCATGTCGACGACCGGATCTTCCCAGATCTGCGGATAAACAAGTCCGCTGAACAGCCATGTGAACAGCCGTTCTAGCGCGCCCTCGCGCGTCAGCGCGTCATTTCGGTGGACAGCGGTGGCGAGTTGCGCGCGAGATGCTCGTTTAGAACTGACGAAGGGAATCACGCTTGGTTCCTCGATTGCGGTTCGTTGATTCGAAGCTAATCGAGACGCATGACGGAGCCATGTCAGTTGGCTGTGGGTCCTATGCTATTTTGAAAGTCAGTGTCGCTCGTACCAGCTGCGGCTATTGTTCACGATCCACACGACTGAAAGCATCACGGGCACTTCGATCAGCACGCCGACTACCGTCGCCAGCGCGGCGCCTGACTGCAATCCGAAAAGGCTGATCGCTGTGGCCACCGCGAGTTCAAAGAAATTGCTGGCGCCGATGAGCGCCGATGGCCCCGCGACACAATGCTGCTCGCCAAGTAACCGATTTAGCAGATAGGCCAAAGCCGAATTGAAATAGACTTGAATGAGGATCGGAACCGCCAGCAGTGCGATCACCATGGGTTGCTGAAGGATCTTCTCGCCCTGAAATCCGAATAACAGGATGAGAGTAGCGAGGAGCGAGACGAGCGAGACAGGGCCGAGCTTCGCCAGCAAGGAGTCGAGGCCCTTTTGGCCATCGCGCGCAAGCATGGCGCGTCGCAGAGCCTGGGCGATCGTCACGGGCGTGACGATGTAGAGTACGACTGAAAGCGCCAGCGTATCCCACGGCACGCTGATGGCGGTGAGGCCGAGCAGGAGGCCGAC
>CANGOK010000199.1 GCA_947455285.1 Beijerinckiaceae bacterium
GCCATCGACCGCGTGAATGAGGTCGATGAGACCATCACCATCGCCACCCTGCCAGCCTTCCGCACAGTCGTGGACGGCGAGATGATCGCGACGGTGAAGATCATCCCCTTCGCCGTTTCCGGCGCTGCGCTTGATCGCGCGCTTCATGCGGCAAGCGACCTCAAGCTGACGGTGGCGCCGTTCCAGCCCCTGCGCATCGGCGTCATCTCGACCCTGCTGCCCGGCCTCAAGCCCTCGACCATCGCCAAGACCCTGCGCGTGCTTGAAGGGCGCCTTGCGCCAGCGGGCGCGCGGGTGGTGGCGGAGGAGCGCGTGGAGCATGACGCCGCCGCCCTCGCCCCCGCCATCGAGGCCATGGCTGCGCGCTGCGATCTTCTCATCGTCTATGGCGCCTCCGCCATCACCGACAGGCGCGACGTCATCCCGGCCTCGCTGGAGGCTGCTGGCGGGCGCATCATTCATTTCGGCATGCCCGTCGATCCGGGCAATCTGCTGCTGGTCGGCGCGCTGACAAGCGAGGGGCGCGAGATCCCCGTGCTTGGCGCGCCGGGCTGCGCGCGCTCGCCCAAGGAAAACGGTTTCGACTGGGTGCTGCATCGCCTGCTCGCGGGCCTCCCCGTGACGGCGGCCCACATCAAGCGCCTTGGCGTCGGCGGCCTGCTGATGGAGATCGTCTCGCGCGGGCAACCGCGCACGGGCGAGCCTTCGACGCCCGATGAGTAAGATCGCCGCGATCATTCTGGCCGCAGGTCAGGCGAGCCGCTTTCGCGCCGCCGCTGGCGAGGCTGGCCCCGCCACCAAACTTGTCGCCCTGCTCGATGGCCGCCCGCTGGTGCGCCATGTGGCGCAGGCGGCGCTGGCTTCGCGCGCGCGCCCTGTCATCGTCGTCACCGGCCATGCCGAGGCGGTCGTGGGCGAGGCGCTGCAAGGCCTGCCCCTCGCCTTCACCCATAACGCCGATTACGCCACCGGCATCGCCTCATCGATCCAGCGCGGGCTTGCTGAGGTTCCGTCCGATTGCGATGGCGCGCTGGTGATGTTGGGCGACATGCCGCTCGTCAGCGCAGACATCATCGATGAACTGATCAGCGCCTTCGAACGCAATCCGGAGGCCAAGGCGGTCGCGCCGGTGCGCGATGGCATGCGCGGCAATCCGGTTTTGCTCGCCCGCGCCCTCTTCCCGGCCGTGGCCGCGCTGCAGGGCGACGTGGGCGCCAGAGCCCTGCTGGCGGCGGCCAAGGGCGATGTTGTGGAGGTTCCCGTCGACAGCCGCGCCGTGAGCTTCGACGTCGACACGCCCGAAGCGCTCAGCGAGAAGGATTAGTTGCGGCGCCGCCAAATCGCCTTAAGCTCTCCGCATGGCTCTTCTTCGCAATCTCATCACCGATGTCGCTGGCGTGAGCGTCGGCAATGCGCAGGATCTTGCGCTTGGCTCGGGCGTCACCGCGCTCATCTTTGACGAACCAGCGGCGGCCAGCATCGCCGTCCATGGCGGCGCGCCGGGCCTGCGTGACACCGCCCTACTCGAACCCGACATGACCGTCGGCGTGGTCGACGCACTCACCCTCTCCGGCGGCTCCGCCTTCGGCCTCGACGCCATGGGCGGCGTGCAGGCATGGCTGCGCGAGCAAGGCCGCGGATTTGACGTGCGCGGCGCCAAGGTGCCCATCGTGCCCGGCGCCATTCTCTTCGATCTGCTCAATGGCGGCGACAAGGACTGGGGCCGCATGCCGCCCTATTGGGCGCTTGGCTTTGAGGCCGCAAGCCTCGCCACGCGCGCCTTCGCCCTTGGCAGCGTGGGCGCAGGCACGGGCGCGACGACCGCTGATTTCAAGGGCGGCCTTGGCTCGACCAGCGCCGTCACCTCAAGCGGCTTTCGCGTGGGCGCATTGGTCGCGGTCAACGCCGTGGGCTCGGCCGTCATCGGCGAAGGGCCGCAATTCTGGGCGGGGCTCATCGAGCATGGAAGCGAATTTGGCGGCCTTGGCGCGCCGACGCGGCTCTTTCACGATCAACTCGTCATGCGCGTGAAGGGCGACGAGCCGCAGAACACCACGATCGCCATAGTCGCGACCGACGCGGCCCTCACCAAGCAACAGCTCAAGCGCATCGCGGTCATGGCCCATGATGGCCTCGGGCGCGCGCTGCGCCCCACCCATGCGATGCAGGATGGCGATGTGGTCTTCGCAGCGGCGACAGGCAAAAACCAGCAGCCCGCGAGCCTTCGCGACATCACCGAGATCGGCATGGTCGCGGCTGACTGCCTCGCCCGGGCGATAGCGCGCGGCGTCTATGAGGCGACCGCCCTGCCCTATGCGAACGCTCAGCCAGCGTGGCGCGACAGGTTCAGCGACGGCGGCTGAGGCTACTGCGCGCTCATCGCCTTCACCATCCGCGCCACGGCTTCGGGCGGCGTGGATGCGATCTTGGCGATGACCTTCTCCACCGCCTCGCCCGGCAGGATCTCCACATCAAGCCGCGACCGTTGGGCGTCTTCGAGAAACTCCTTGTCGTCAGCCAGCGCCATCAGCGCCTTGCGCAGAATCGCGAGACGATCAGCAGGCACATCAGGCGGCGCGACGAGCGGACGGGCGACGGTCTTCTGGGTGAAATAAAGTTCGAGCGCCTGACGAGAGATGGGGTCTTTCACATAGTCGAGCGCGTTGGGCACGCCGGCCAATTCGGGGTCATTCTCAAGCGCGCCCTGCAAGAGAATGTTCACCTTCTTGTCGCGCAGCCATTCGGGCTTCTGCACCTTGAGGCTCGACCATGACCAGTCGCCGATGCCCTCAACCTCGCCCTTCTCCATCGCAAGACCGATGGCGGGGGTGCCGGGATAGCCGCTGATGATGCGGAATTTCGTGCCTATCAGCGCGTTGTAGATACGCGGCGTGATCTCAGGATCGACACCGGTCTGTCCACCGACGATCAGCTCCTTTTCGAAGAGTTCGCTCGCCTTCTGCACCGGCGCGTTCACGTTGCCCAAGGTGACGCCCGTCTCCTTGTTGAGATTGCCGATCCAGTTCAGTTTCGCGATGTCGAATTGCACGCCCATGGCGTTGTTCATTTTCGCATGCAGCATGCCACGCTGAATGAGCGCGATCACAGTGCCGTCGCGCGGCGCGATCGTCGCGATATGGTTCGTCGCCGCGACGCTGTTGCCAGCAGGCATGCTCTGCACCACCCATGTCGGCGCGCCCGGAATATGCTTGCTGATATGGCGCGTCATAAGGCGCCCGAGCAGATCATAGCCGCCGCCCGGATAAGCGCCGACGATCAGCGTGATCTGCTTGCCCGCATAAAAATCAGCGCCAAGCGCGGGTAACGTGGCGGCGGAGAAGACGAGCGCGGCGGCGAATAGTTTTCGAAACATGGCGGCGAACCTCACGCCAGTTCAATGAAGAGATTGCCGAGTGCTTCGGGCACATCGACCATGAGATCATGTCCACCCGGCAGGCTCGTCACCCGCCACCCGCCACGCGCGCGCAACTTCTCCATCGCGGCGTCGAAATTGGGATTGGGGTAGAGGCCCGCCCGCACATAGGCGCGCTTTGCGATGCGCTCGCGGGCGCCGGTGAGGCGAATGGGGTGAGGCCAGACGCCGTTTGGCTGCGGCGTCATGAGTCCGTCGATCCAAGCGATGTCGTCTTCCGATTGCAATTTGAAATAGGCGGCGGGCGGCGCAGCGCGCGAGACTTCGCCACGCTCCAGCGCCGCGCGAATATCGGCCTGCACATGGGCGGTGATGAGATCGAGCGGCGTCTCGCCATCTTCCGGCACGAAGGCGTCGAGGAAGACGAAGGAGGAGATGCGCGCCTCCATCTCTTCGGCGACCCGCGAAATCACCATGCCCGCATAGGAATGACCGACGAGGCAAATGTCAGTCAGCTCTTCAAAGCGGATGAGATTGCAGATGTCCTGCACATGCGTATCGAGCGTAATTGACGCGCTCATGAGGTGCTGGCGTTCGCCAAGCCCGGTGAGCGTGGGCGTGAAGACGCGATGGCCAGCGGCTGTGAGCCTGTGGGCGACACGTCGCCAGCACCAGCCACCATGCCATGCGCCATGCACGAGCACGAAAATGCGAGATTGAGCTTCGCTCATTGGTTCCTCCCTGAAGGGAAATGAACCACGCCGGAGCCCAATTGTCACCTAGACGACGATTTGCGTTCCGATCTCCACCACACGGCCCGTGGGAATATAGAAATATTCGCTGGCGTCAGTGGCGTTGTTGGCGAGCAAGATGAAAAGATTTTCCTGCCAGTGCGGCATTTCGCTCTGCTTGCCAGTGCGGATGGCGCGGCGGGAGACGAAGAAGGATGTCGACATGATGTCGAAGCGCCAGCCTTGCTTGCGGCATAGCGCGAGCGCCTTAGGCACGTTCGGCTCATCCATATAGCCGAAGGTCAAGTAGACTCGCGAGAAGGTGGCGCTGACTGTCTCCATCGTCACGCGTTCGCTGTCCGGCACGCGCGGCACGTTAGCCGTCACCACCGTCAGCATGACGTTCTTTTCATGCAGAACCTTATAGTGCTTGAGGCTGTGCAATAGAGCGACCGGCGCCGTCTGCGGATGGCTCGTAAGGAACACGGCGGTGCCTGCTACGCGGTGGGGCGATTTCTTTTCGAGGCTCGCGACAAGATCGACTAGCGCAATATCGTCACGGCGCATCTTGTCCGCCAAAATTCGCGTGCCGCGCGTCCATGTCCACATCGAGACCATGAAGCCAGCTGCGATCAGCAAGGGCACATAGCCGCCTTCTACGATCTTGATGAGATTGGCGCCGAAAAAGACAAGGTCGATCGCCAGAAAGGGCGCCATGAGCATGGCCGCCGCCCAGAGCGGCCAACGCCAATGCTTCCACGCAACAATGAAGGCGAGGCAAGCGGTGACGACCATAGTGCCGGTGACGGCGATGCCATAGGCCGTGGCCAATTTGTCGGACGAGCCAAACAGAACCACGATGAAGAGAACGCCAACGAGCAGCAGCTTGTTCACCTGGGGCATATAGATCTGCCCCTCCTGCGCCTCAGAGGTGTGGCGAATGTCGAGGCGGGGCAACAGGCGCAACTGAATGGCCTGGCGGGTCAATGAATAGGCGCCGGTGATGACGGCCTGACTGGCGATGATGGTCGCAAGCGTCGCAAGCACGACGACCGCCGGAAGGAAATCCGCGGGATAAAGCCGGAAGAAGGGATTCTCGAGCGCAGTGGGATTAGCGAGCAGCAGGGCTCCCTGACCCAGATAATTCAATCCGAGCGCGGGAAAGACGAGCGTCAGCCAGGCTCGCTGAATGGGCTTTTTCCCGAAGTGGCCAAGGTCTGCGTAGAGCGCTTCAGCGCCGGTCACGGACAAGAAGACCGCGCCGAGCGACAGCAATCCCACACCGCCATGCGTCATGAGAAAATTCACGCCGTACCATGGATTGATGGCGGCGAAGATCTGCGGGTCGTCAGCAATGTGGATGAACCCACCAATCGCCATCACGCCCATCCAGACGACCATGATGGGGCCAAACCAGGCCGCGACCTTCGCCGTGCCGCGACGCTGGGCGAAGAACAGGGCGAATATGATCGCCAACGTGGCCGGCAGAACATAAGGATCGAACTGCGGGGCGATAAGCTTCATGCCTTCTACGGCGGACAAAACCGAGATGGCGGGCGTGATCATGGCGTCGCCGAAGAACAGCGCGGCCCCACAAACGCCAAGCAGGAAAATGGATTTCGTCTGTCGTCCAATCGAGCGCTGCGCGAGCGCCATCAACGACAAGGTGCCGCCTTCGCCATCGTTATCGGCGCGTAGAAGGATCAGCACATATTTGAAGGTCACGATGACCATCAAGGCCCACAGGATCAGCGACAGCACGCCCAGCACATTGTCGCGCTCGATCCCCTGATGCCCGCCGCTCGCAGCCATAACCGCTTCGCGCAAGGCGTAGAGCGGACTCGTCCCGATATCGCCATAGACGACGCCGATCGAGCCTATGAAGAGAGCCCAGAA
>CANGOK010000200.1 GCA_947455285.1 Beijerinckiaceae bacterium
CGCCTGCATCGCGCTGGGCGTCGCCGCCATCGTGGGTGTGGGTTCGGTCTCGCGCGGCCTCTCCGATGGTCTGGCCCGTGAAAGCGGCCGCATCCTTGGCGGCGATGTCGCCTTTGCGCTCATTCACCGCGAGCTGAACGACGCCGAGCACGCCTTTCTCGAAGCGCGCGGCAACATCTCCACCGTGGCGACCATGCGCGTCATGGCGCGCACCACGGAGGGCGCGGCGACGCTGGTCGAGATCAAGGCCGCGCCTGCCACCTATCCCTCCCTTGGCGAAGCGGTCACGGCGCCAGCCATGCCGCTGCAGGAAGCTTTGGCCATGCGCGATGGATTGCCCGGCTTCGTGGCGGAGGCTGCGCTTGCGGCGCGGCTCGACCTCAAAATCGGCGACAAGATCCTCATCGGCGACGCCACATTCGACTATCGCGCCGAGCTGAAGTCGGAGCCTGACAAGCTGGCGGGCGGCGTCGGTTTTGGACCGCGCGTCATCATCTCCATCGACGCCTTCCGCAAGACGGGCCTGCTCCAACCGGCCTCGCTGGTGCGCTGGATCAATCGCCTGACCCTGCCGCTCGACGGCTCCGGCCAACCCGCTTCCGAAGCAAGGGTCGACGAGGTCGTGGCGCAGGCGCGCGCGGCGCTGCCGGAGGCGGGCTGGGAGATCCGCACCCGGGCCAATGTCTCGCCGCAGTTCGACAAGAATCTGCAACGCTTCACCCAATTCCTGACCCTCGTCGGCCTGACCGCTCTTGTCGTGGGCGGGGTCGGCGTCGCCAATGCGGTGCGCGGCTTTGTGGACCGCAAGCGCAATGATCTCGCGACGCTCAAGAGTCTGGGCGCCACCGGCGGCTTCGTCTTCCTGACGAGCCTGATCGAGGTGATGCTGGTCGGGCTGATTGGCGTGGCTATCGGGCTTGGCGTCGGCATGGCCATTCCCTATGGGGTGGCGGCGGCGTTCGGCGCGATCATCCCCCTGCCCTTCGAACCATCCATCTATCCGCGCGAACTCGCGACCGGCGCGCTTTACGGCCTGCTGACGGGGCTCGTCTTTTCGCTGATCCCCCTCGGGCGGGCGCATGACATTTCGGTCTCCGCCCTGTTCCGCGACCAGATCGCCCCTGATTCGGCCTTTCCGCGCCGTCGCTACATGGCGATGCTGGCGCTGGCCGCCTTTGGGCTGTGCGGGACGATCCTCTGGCTCGCCGCTGACCGCAAACTCGCCGCCATCTACCTTGGCGCCACGCTGGCGCTCTTTGTCACCCTGCGTCTCGTCGCCGTGGCCATCATGGCCATAGCCGCCCGAGCGCCGCAGATGCGCGGGGCGGAGCTGCGGCTCGCCATCGCCAATATCCACCGCCCCGGCGCGCTGACCCCCGCCGTCGTGCTCTCGCTGGGCCTTGGCCTCGCTCTGCTCGTGGCGCTGACGCTGATCGACGGCAATGTGCGCAACCAGATCAGTCAGGCCCTGCCCGGCAAGACGCCCAGCTTCTTCTTCATGGACATCCGCAGCTCCGAAGCCGCCGCTTTCGACGCCTTCATGCGCGATCATGCCCCCGAGGCGAAGCTTGAGCGCGTGCCCATGATGCGCGGCCGGGTGGTGCGGCTGAACGGACTGCGGCCCGAAGAGATCAAGGCCAAGGAGGAAGCCGCCTGGGTGCTGGAGGGCGACCGGGGCATCAGCTACGGCAAGACCCTGCCGGAAGGCTCGGAGCTGGTGGCGGGCGAATGGTGGCCTGCCGATTATTCCGGCCCGGCGCTCGTCTCCATGGAGGCGGTCGCGGCCGATGGGCTGGGGCTCAAGATCGGCGATGAGATCACCCTGAATGTGCTGGGCCGCAACCTTTCCGCGCGCATCGCCAATCTACGCAAGGTCAACTGGCGCTCGCTCGGCATCAATTTCGTCTTCGTCTTCTCGCCCAACACTTTCGCCGGCGCCCCCTACACTGAGCTTGCGACAGCGACCTACCCGCCCGGCGGCGATCCGGCGCGGGAGCTGAAGCTGTTGAAGGAAGTCTCCGGCGCCTTCCCCGCTGTGACCAGCGTGCGGGTGAAGGACGCGCTCGACGCCGTGGCCGATATGACGGCGCAGCTCGCCACCGCCATTCGCGGCGCCTCGGGCGTAGCGCTGGCGGCTTCGATTCTGGTGCTGGGCGGCGCGCTTGCGGCGGGTCGGCGCACGCGCACCTATGAAGCGGTGATTCTCAAGACGCTGGGGGCGACGCAGATGCAGCTCCTCAAGGCGATCCTTTACGAATACGGAATTCTCGGCCTCGCGACCGCGATCTTCGGCGTTCTGGCGGGCAGCCTCGCCGCTTATGGCATCATCACAAAAGTCATGAAAATCGACGGTTTCGTCTGGTTCTGGTCATCCGCCGTCACGGCGGCGGCGATCGCCCTCGCCGTGACCCTTGGCCTTGGCCTCGCCGGGACGTGGCGAATCCTCGGTCAGAAGCCCGCGCCCTACCTGCGAGACCTCTGAACGCTTGACCTCAGGCTCGCGAGAGCGTGACCAACGGGCCACTTGTGCGTTGAGGGAACGCGCTCCATATTGAGTGCGTCGCTCTCCGTCGGGGAGTGGATGTGGGGCTTTGCGCCCCGGAACTTATGAGGATCATCATGTCCGACTTCGACCGCAACGCCAATGTCTGGGGCCAGGGCGCCGTCCAGGCCGGCGCAGCCGAGATCGACCAGGGCCTGCGCGCCTATATGCTGGGCGTCTACAATTACATGACCGTGGGTCTGGCCATCACCGGCCTCGTCGCCATGGCGACGAACATGCTGGCGGTGGCTGAGACAGCAACGGGCGGCCGCGCTCTGACGGCCTTCGGTCAGGCGTTGTACCTCAGCCCACTGAAGTGGCTTGTCATGCTGGCGCCACTCGCCTTCGTGTTCTTCTTCAGCTTCCGCATCGACCGCATGTCGGCGGCGACCGCGCGCAACGTGTTCCTGCTGTTCGCAGCGGCCATGGGCCTGTCGCTCTCCTCGCTGCTGTTCATCTACACCGGCGCTTCGGTGACGCGGGCGTTCTTCATCACCTCGGCCACCTTCGGCGCCCTGAGCCTCTATGGCTACACGACGAAGCGTGACCTCTCGGCGATGGGCTCGTTCATGATCATGGGCCTCTTCGGCCTGATCATCGCCAGCGTGGTGAACATCTTCCTGCAGAGCTCAGCGATGCAGTTCGTCATTTCGCTGATCTCGGTCGGCGTCTTCGCTGGCCTCACCGCCTGGGATACGCAGTCGATCAAGGAAATGTACTACGCGAACGATGACGGCGAGACCGCCGTGAAGAAGTCGGTCAACGGAGCGCTCATGCTCTATCTCGACTTCATCAACATCTTCACCTCGATCCTGCAGCTGACCGGCAGCCGCAACGACTGATCGAGCTGAGGCTTAAATAGCGAAGGCCCCGCCCCGTGCGGGGCCTTTTGCTTTTGGGCTTAAACTCAGCCCGCGACGAGCTTCACCTTGCGATCGAGCACCGAGATGACCCGGGCGAGATCCGAACCGCGTCGCAGGATCAGCCCGGTCGCCGCCACCACCGAATAAGCGCCCTGCTTGCGCGCAAGGCTCGGGTCTTTCTCGATCCGGTAGAGCGGAAATTCCGAGGTGCGGCGATAGATCGAGAAGATCGCCTTGTTGGGGTTGAAATCCATGGCGTAGTCGCGCCATTCGCCTGCGGCGACCTTACGTCCATAGAGGTTCAGGATCTCCCGCAGCTCGGTGCGGTCGAACGATACGACCGAAGGCGCGCTGGGCGTTGTCTGGGAGGGAGCTGGGGCTTGCGCAGGCGCGGCGGTTCGCGGCCGCAAAGGCGTGACGCCAGCCGAATGATTCGCTTCTTTTGGCTCTTGGTCGCTCACATGCGCCTCCTCGCGAGCCCATGATGAAGAATTCGCGACAGCCCCGCAAGGCGCGTGAGGAAAATCACAGTTTTGCCTGTTTCACGTCGAACGGACGCCCTTTTCCGCAACGAGATTCGGGTTGTC
The DNA here is from genome assembly GCA_947455285.1 of Beijerinckiaceae bacterium. GTDB lineage: Bacteria > Pseudomonadota > Alphaproteobacteria > Rhizobiales > Beijerinckiaceae > Terripilifer. Next base: position 3,993 of record CANGOK010000200.1, read on the forward strand.
GCAAAGGAAGGTCGGGTCGATCGGCTTTCTGGATCAGTCAGCCCCCCAGCCCCCCTGGAAAACGGTTGACCGACCGCGTTCCGCAGCGACACACGGCCGGCGTGGAGCTCTGCTCGCGCCGGCCGCTTTTATTCCAGCCGCCATTCTCTTGAATCCTCACGCTTGCGCCGCGATATGAAGGGCTCCGTTCCTTCATTCGATGGGGATTTTTGTAGTGACGACGACCACCGATTCGCCAGACGCCCAGTCCCACGCCTTTCAGGCGGATGTCGCCCGCCTTCTGCATCTGATGGTCCATTCGATCTATTCTGATCGGGACATCTTCCTGCGCGAACTCATCTCGAACGGCGCCGACGCCTGCGAAAAGCTGCGCTACGAAGCGCTCGCCCGGCCCGAATTGCTGGGCGAAGAATCGCCCTTCGCCATTCAACTGATTCTCGACAAGGATGCGGGCCTTCTCACCATCGCCGACAATGGCCTTGGCATGAGCCGTAGCGATCTCGTCGACGCGCTGGGCACCATCGCCAACTCCGGCACCCGCGCCTTTCTTGAGCGCATCAGCCAGAATGCTGAGGCCAAGGGTGACAAGGAGAGCGAGGAGGAGGGTGGCGCAGGCCGCACGGGCGCCGATCTCATCGGCCAGTTCGGCATCGGCTTCTACTCCGCCTTCATGGTCGCTGACCGCGTCGTAGTCGAGACCCGCAAGGCGGGAAGTGATGAAGGCTGGCGCTGGATCTCCGAAGGCAAGGGCGCCTATACGACCGAGCCCTTGCCGCTTGAAGCCGCCCCCGCGCGCGGAACGCGGGTGATCCTGCATCTCAACGCCGAATCGAAAACCTATCTCGAGCCGTGGAAGCTCGAGAGCATCGTCACCGAACATTCCGGCGCCGTGGCCGTGCCGATTGATCTGCGCGAAACGCCCGACGCCGAGCCTCGCCGCCTGACCGATGGCGCCGCCGTCTGGGCGAAGCCCCGCAGCGCCGTGACGGCTGAAGAATATACGGATTTCTATCGCAGCCTCGCGGGCCAGTATGACGAGCCCGCCCTCACCATGCATTGGCGCGCTGAAGGGCGGCACGAATATACGGTGCTCGCTTTCGTGCCGGGCTCGCGGCCGCTCGATCTCTTCGATCCCGCACGCAAGGGCCGCAGCAAGCTCTATGTGCGCCGCGTGCTGATCAATCAGGACAACGACCTGCTGCCGGGCTGGCTGCGTTTCGTGCGGCTCGTCGTCGATTCGGCCGATCTGCCGCTCAACGTCTCGCGCGAGATGATCCAGACGAGCCCTGTCTTCGCCGCCATTCGCCGGGGCGTGACCAATCGCATCCTGCAGGAACTCACGAAGACTGCAGAGAACGACAGGGAGGCCTTCGCGAAGATCTGGGAGAACTTCGGCGCCGTGCTGAAGGAAGGGCTCTATGAAGATCCCGAGCGCCGCGACCAACTCTTCAAGCTCGCCCGCTTCGCCACCACCACCCATCCCGAGGGCGGACGCAGCCTCGCCGATTATGTGGCTGGCCTGAAGGAGAACCAGACCTCGATCTTCTATCTCACCGGCGAAGACGCCAAGCGCATGGGCTCAAGCCCGCAGCTCGAAGGCTTCAAGGCGCGCGGCGTCGAAGTGCTGCTGCTGGCTGACCCCGTGGACGCCTTCTGGGTTTCGACGGCGGTGGGCTTCGACGGCAAGCCCTTCAAATCCGTGACGCAGGGCGGCGCCGACCTCAAGACGATTCCCCTGAGCGAAGGCGCAGAGGAGCCTTCCGCAGAGACGACGGCGGAAGTGGCGACGCTGCTCTCCTTCATGAAGCAGACGCTCGAAAGCGTGACCGCCGACGTGCGCGCCTCCGAGCGTCTGGCCGAAAGCCCGGCCTGCCTCGTCGCGGGCGAACATGGGCCGGATCGGCGCCTTGAACGCATTCTGGCGCAGGCCGGACGCGCGGAGCTGACCAAGCCGGTGCTCGAGATCAACCCGCGCCAC
>CANGOK010000201.1 GCA_947455285.1 Beijerinckiaceae bacterium
ATCGGCAATCACAAAATTCAAGGTTGAGGATCGATGCGCCCGCTTGCCACCCTATTGACGGCTTTGTTCGCTGCCTGCCTTTGCGCCGGGAGCTCCCTTGCGCAGGATGCGGCTTCATGGCCGAACCAGCCTGTCCGCATGGTCGTGCCATTTCCTGCGGGCGGACCAGCCGACATTGTCGCGCGCATGGTGAGCGAGCGGCTGTCGCAGGTCTGGGGGCAGGGGGTCGTCGTCGAGAACAAGCCCGGCGCCAATACGGCGATCGCCGCAGCTCAGGTTGCCAAGGCGCCCGCCAATGGCTACACGCTGCTGGTGGTCATGGATGTGACGATGGTGCTCAATCCCCTCACCAGCAAGACCATGTCCTATGATCCCGGCAAGGATTTCGATCTCATCAGCCTGTTGGCGAAAAACACCTCGCTGCTGACAGTCCATGTGGATGGTCCCAAGACGCTCGCCGAACTGATCGCGCGTGGTAAGGCTAATCCGGGCAAGATGAATTTCGGCGCCGGCATCATCACCACGCGTCTCGCCGCTGAATTGTTCAACAAGGAAACGGGCATCGTCGCCCAATATGTGCCCTTCCAGGGAAGCCCGCCCACCGTGCAGGCCTTGCTGTCGAAATCGGTCGATTACATTGTCGATGGGCAGGCTGCGAGCTTGCCCCTGATTCAGTCTGGATTGTTCCGCGCGCTCGCGAAGACCAACGAGGGGCCTGTGCCTGCTCTGCCGGAACTGCGTTCGCTCGCGGTCGAGGCCGGCGCGCCTGCGCTTGATGACGTGTCCACATGGATCGGCGTCGTTGCGCCTGCGGGCACGCCGCGCGCCATCATCGACAAGATTCAGGGCGAGGTCGCCAGGGCCTATGAAGATCCTGCGCTGGTGGATCGCATACTCAAGGCCGGCATTAATCCAGTTAGCGCAACCCCCGAAAATTTCGCAAAGTTCATTCACAACGAGACCCAGCGCTGGGGCAAGGTCGTGAAGGAATCCGGCATCGAGTTGAACTAACGTCAGGCCATCGCCCAATAAAATAGCCCGCCTGACTGCTCAGGCGGGCTTCGTCTTTCAAGCCTTTGGTTACTTGACGCCCATGCCTGTGAGGAGGGGAAGGCTCTTCGCATCCGGGGATTTCGGAAGGCTCTTCATATAGGCGTAAATATCCGCGACCGTCTGGTCGGAAACGATCTTGGCCTCATAGGGAGGCATGTCGTTCGAAGGCTGGCGCAACTGCATCAGAAAGGCTTCGAAGGGCAGTTCGGTATTGGCGAGCTTCGGCCCTGTCAGGTTTGCGCCATTGCCCAGCGTTCCGTGGCATTGCCAGCAGCCATCCGAGTTGAAGTGCTTCTTGCCGTTCTCGATGTTTCCAGCCGGAGCCGCCTGCTGGGCCATCGCGGCGCTGGCGCAGAGTGAGAGTGTGGCTGCGAGGGTAATCGTGAAAATCTTCATGTGATCTCTCCCTTAGCCGCGTGGCTGCATGACGACGTCGATCAGGACGGGATTGCCCGCCTTGACCGCGGCGACGCCCTTCCTGATGGCTTCGCCCAGTTCCTTGGGATCGCTGATCGGGCCGATGCCCACCGCGCCATAGCTCTTCGCCAGGCCCGCATAGTCGATGTTCGGATCGGTGATCTCGGTTCCGATGACCCCGCTGGTGACGCCGCGATTGTGGCGGTTCGCCATGCGCTGGATGTGCATGACTTCCTGATGATAGGCGCGGTTGTTCTGGATGATCGCAAGGAACGGGATCTTGTGGTGCGCAGCGGTCCACATGACGCTGGGAGCCATGTTGAAATTGCCATCGCCGATGATCGCGATCGGCAAGCGGCCGCCGATCTCGCGATGGGCGAGCGCCGCGCCAAGCGCCGCCACGGGCTCGTAGCCGACGCCCGAGCCGCCGGAGCTGCCGATATACTGATAGTGCTTCTCGATCGGCCAGAGGCGGTGCTGCCAGTTGCCGCTGTAGTTATTGGGCGTCATGAAAGCCCAATCCTCGTTCTTCACCTGATTCCACAGTTCGGCGAACATGCGCGCGCCGCTGATCGGGCTTGAATCCCAGCCCAGCGCGCCGTCCGCATGGGCGCGGGCGGCGAAGGCCTTGAAGGCGTCGCGCATCTTCTGGCCGCGGGCCGTGAACATCGACTTGCGGTCGCCGATTTCGCGTTCCACCGCCTCGATCAGATAGGGCATGGTGGCCTGCGCATCCGCGGTGATCGCGAGATCGGCGGCGCTATAACGCTGGAAGTCCTGATAATTGGCCTTCATCAGCAGATCATGGGTGGAAAGGCTGATGACCTTGGCGTTCGGCTTGGAGGTGCGGCGCCATGTGCGCTCGATCTGGTCGCGCACGCGATTGAGCTGGCCGAAAAGATCGACGGGCTCAAGCGCAAGGATGCAGTCAGCCTGCCCGACCAAGGCGCCGCCGCGGGCGTTTTGGTAGAGATAATGCTGGCTGGGGAAGTTCATGCGGCTCTGCTTGTCCACGACGGGCGCCTGCAGAAGCTCGGCCAGCTTGACGAGATCGTCCACGCCCTGCTGCGAGCGCGCATAGCGGTCAACGGTGATGACCGGATTTTCCGCGGCGACCAGCATCTTCGCGGCCTCTTTGAGGGCTGCGGGATCGCCCACGGTCTGCGTGCCTCTGGTGAGCTTGGGAATCCTGAGCTTGGCTTCTTCCTGCTTTGAAAGCTCTGATTCCTGCAGCTTGCCGTCAGCTGTGATCAGGATCGGTCCCGGAGGCTCCGCGCAGGCCAGCGCATAGCCGCGCACGGTGGATTCGGCGAAGCTCTGCAAGGACCAGGGATAGTCATCCCACTTGACGAAGTCGCGAACGGTGGCGGCGCCGTCTTGCACCGAATGCATCCATTCGACGCCGGGTCGGCGGTCTTCGACTGGGCCCGCGCTCGCGGTGAACAGGATCATCGGCACGCGATCGCAATAGGCGTTGTAGATGCCCATCGCGGCATGCTGGGTGCCGACAGTGCCGTGCAGCATGGCGGCCATTGGCTTGCCAGCCACTTTCGCATAGCCATGGGCCATGCCGACCGAAACTTCTTCATGCAGGCAGGTCAGCCATTCCGGCTTCTTGTTCTGTCCATAGTTGATGAAGGATTCCTGCAGCGCACGGAATGTCGAGCCAGGGCAGGAGGCCAGAAAGTCAATGTTCAACGTCTTGCAGACATCGACCATGAAGTCCGAACCGGTTTTTTCGGTCGTAAGCGCCTCCATATGGGGCGGATGTTCGTTCTCAGCAGCGGTCTGCGCGGCGGTCGGCAGGGGAGCCTTGGGGCGCGCCGCAGGAGCGGGGGCCGGCTGGGCCTGCGCCGGGTTCGATTGCGCTTGCGCGGGGCCGCTCAGGCCCGCGCCGCCAGCGACGGCGACGCCAGTCAGAAAGCCGCGGCGGTCGAGCCCGGCTTGATCGGATGTCTTCTTGCCCATGGCGTATCCTCTTTTAGCCTTTTAATTGATCGCAAAGCTAAACGCTCGCGCGTCTGATTGCAAATGGCGGAGGGGTTTTGTGCCCCGCACAGGGCTCTGGCGTCCTGCCTTCTGTCGTGGCATGTTTCAGGAAAAGAGGCGTTGGTCGGACGCCATGATTATGGCGCAAGGGAGGTTTTGATGACCGTTCAAACCAGCCGTCGTTCATTTCTCGCCGCCGCTGGCGCCCTTACGGTCGGCGTCGCTTTGCCAGGCGCCCGGGCGCGCGCAGGCGTCGTCGCGTCTCGTCTGCCGCTAAACCCTGAAAAACTCGCGACCTACATCAGCATCAATCCTGATGGTTCGGCAGTTGGCTGGATCGGCAAGATCGACATGGGGCAAGGCACGGAAGTCGGCTGGGCGCAGATGATCGCTGAGGAGCTGGATCTGCCGGTTGAAAAGGTCAGCATCGTCCAAGGCCAAACGGATGTGACGTTCAATATGGGCGGCGCCTCCGGTTCGACCGGCATCTGGAAGGGCGGCGCCGCCATGCGAGCTGCGGCGGCTGAAGCGCGTAGCGTGCTCGTCGGCATGGCGGCCGAGAAACTTGGCGTTCCTGCCGAGCGACTTGGCGTTGATGACGGTGTTATCCGCGTCAAGGGCGATCCCGCGCGACAAGCGACCTATGCCGCGCTTGTCGGCGGTCAGCATTTCGACACGTTGTTGACGTGGAACAAGCAGGTCGGCAGCGATCTCATGGTCGAGGGCAAGGCGAAGCCGAAGTCGCCCAAGGATTATAAGATCGTCGGCAAGACGAGCCCCAAGCGCCGCGACGTTGCGGAAAAGATCCTTGGCCGGCACACCTATATGGTGGACGCCAAGGTCGAGGGCATGTTGCATGGCCGGGTCATTCGGCCCCCGGTCGCCGGCGCAGTTCCCGTGTCAGTGGATGAAACATCCATCGCAAAAATTCCCGGCGCCATAGTCGTGCGCGAGAAGGATTTCATCGGCGTGGTCGCGCCGAAGGAGTGGCACGCGGTTCGGGCTGCGCGGGAACTAAAGGTCGTCTGGTCCGATGTGAAGCCGCCCTTCCCGGGGTCGGACAAGATCCATGACCATATCCGCGCCGCCCCGACGTTGAAGCGTGATGTGGACAAGGAGAAAGGTAAAATAGACGAAGCCTTCGCCAAGGCGGCGAAAGTCTTTGAAGCCTCCTACGAATGGCCGTTCCAGTCCCATGCTTCGATGGGTCCCGCCAGCGGGCTCGTCGATGCGCGCCCTGATGGCGTTCGCCTGTGGTCGGGTTCGCAGAAGCCTCATTATGCGCGTGATGGCGTCGCCAAATTGTTGGGGCTCCCGCAGGATAAGGCTGTCTGCGTCTCGCTCACGGGTCCGGGTTCCTATGGGCGCAATGATTCTGGCGATGTCGTCATGGACGCCGCCGTTCTGTCCCGCGCCGTCGGCAAGCCTGTGCGTGTGCAGAGCATGCGCCACGAAGGCACGGGTTGGGACCCCAAGGCGCCTGCTTCGGTCCACATCTCACGCGTCGCGCTCGATGCGGATAACAAGATCACCGCCTGGTATTTTGAATCGAAGGTCTTCTCCAAGCGCGACGCTTTCAATAACGAGGGCGATCCCTCGCATACGCTTGCAGGGCAGCTGCTCGGAGCGCCCCTGAAGCCGACGATCATCTTCGGTGGCCCCGATGAAAGCTATGGCTTCCCCGCCTATCTAAAGGTCTCCAACATCATCCCGCCGCTGCTTGATCGCGCCTCGCCTTTGCGCACCGCGCATATGCGCGATCCCGGTGGGCCGCAGGTGCATTTCGCCGTCGAGTCCTTCATGGACGAGCTCGCCTATCATCTGGGGATGGATCCGCTGGAGTTCCGATTGAAAAATGTCGAGAACCAGAGGGATCTGGCGGTCATCAAGGCGGCTGCGGAGAAAGCTGGCTGGCAACCCCGTTTGGTGGCTCGTAAGCAGGTTCGTGGCGATGTCTTTGTGGGGCAAGGCATTGCCTATGCCTCGCGCTCTGGGACCCGTGTCGCCATGGTGGCGGATGTTGAGGTCCATCGCGCCACCGGCAAGGTTCGGGTGCGCAAATGGACAGTCGCCCATGATTGCGGCCAGATCATCAACCCCGGCCTATTGCGAAACACCATCGAGGGGAATGTGGTGCAATCGACCAGTCGCGCCCTTTTCGAGGAGGTGGGCTTCGACGATAAGATGGTGACCAGCGTCGACTGGAACACCTATCCCATTCTTGACATCAAGGATGCCCCCGAGACGATCGATATCGTGCTGATCGACAGGCCGGAAATCGCCCCGACGGGGGCAGGGGAGGGCTCGTCACGACCGACAGCCGCCGCAATCGCCAACGCCATTTATGACGCGACCGGCGTTCGGTTGCGTCGCGCGCCGTTGACGCCAGAGCGCGTGAAGTCTGGTATGGCTTAGGAGGCTCCATGCGGCAGATGAAACTGGGGCTGTTTCTCGCTCCCGGGGGCCATCACATGGCGGCCTGGCGTCA
>CANGOK010000202.1 GCA_947455285.1 Beijerinckiaceae bacterium
GAAATTGTCTCCATCGATGTGGTGGACAATGGCAAGGGCTTCCCAGTCGAGAGCCGCCAGAAGCTTCTTGAACCCTATGTGACGACAAGAACTGAGGGAACAGGTCTCGGCCTGCCAATTGTCGCCAAGATTCTGGAAGATCATGGCGGCGGCATCGAACTTCTAGATGCGCCGGAGGGGCAGGGCGCGCGCGTGCGCCTCTGGTTCCCGCTTCATAACAAAGACGTCACGCCGAACGCCGAAGGGCAATACGGCGCACAACAGTTCAAACAGAAGGCGTAAGCATCCATGGCGACCGACATATTGATCGTCGATGACGAGGCGGACATTCGTGAAGGCGTATCTGGCATTCTCACTGATGAGGGACACAATACGCGCACCGCGAAAAACTCTGATGAGGCGCTCGCCGCAATCGAAGCGCGGCGCCCTCAGCTGATTTTTCTCGACATCTGGATGCAGGGGTCACGCCTCGATGGCATGCAGCTTCTGGAAATCATCAAGAAACAGCATCCAGGTCTGCCGGTGGTGATGATTTCAGGTCACGGCAATATCGAGACAGCCGTTCAGGCGATCCACCTTGGCGCTTATGACTTCATCGAAAAACCCTTCAAGGCAGACCGCCTCGTGCTCGTAGCCGAGCGCGCGCTCGAAACCTCTCGTTTGAAGCGTGAAGTCAGCGAATTGCGCGCTCGCGCAGGCGCGACCAACCGCATCGTTGGCCGCTCCACAATCATGAACCAGTTGCGGCAGGTGATTGAACGCGTGGCGCCCGCCAATTCCCGCATCATGGTCACCGGCGCTTCGGGGGTCGGCAAGGAGCTTGTGGTGCGCGTCATCCACGAGTCCTCTCACCGCGCGAACGGGCCGTTTGTCGTTCTCAATGCCGCGACCATTACACCCGAGTCCATGGAAGAAGAGCTCTTTGGAACCGAAGGGGGCGACGGGCGCATGCGCAAGGTCGGCGCGCTCGAAGAAGCTCACGGCGGCACGCTCTATCTTGATGAGGTCGCCGACATGCCCAAGGAGACGCAGGGCAAGATCCTGCGTGTGCTCGTTGATCAGAACTTTCAGCGCGTGGGCGGAGCGACCCGTGTGCATGTGGATGTACGCATTATCTCCTCGACCAGCCGGGATCTCGCACTTGCCATAGAAGAGGGGCTTTTCCGGGAGGATCTGTTCCATCGCCTGTCGGTCGTGCCGATCCGCGTCCCAGCCCTGTCGGAACATCGCGACGACATTCCCGATCTAGTCGACTACTTCATGGAGCAGTTGTCGCAGACCACTGGTCTGCCACGCCGCAAGGTCGGGCAGGACGCCATGGCGGTTTTACAATCTCATGACTGGCCAGGAAATGTGCGCCAGCTGCGCAATAATATCGAGCGTCTGCTGATTTTGGCGGCGGGCGATCCGGACGCCGAAATCGACGCCTCGATGTTGCCCTCTGAAATCGGCGCTCTTGTGCCCGCCACGCCTAACGGCGCGGGCGGCGAAAAGCTCATGAGCCTGCCGCTGCGCGAGGCGCGCGAGGTGTTTGAGCGGGAATACCTCGTCGCGCAGATCAGCCGTTTTGGAGGCAATATCTCGCGGACCGCCGAATTTATCGGCATGGAGCGCTCCGCGCTGCATCGCAAATTGAAGTCGCTCGCCATCGATTGAGGCGCCAAGGCGCAGTTAATGATGGCGTAGAGATGCGAGATTGGCTATTTTAATGACTCGTGCGCCCCGTTTTCGCGGGACGTCGAGTGAGGCGAGCCAGAAACCTTGAGCAGTTCAGTTGCGATAGTGTGGCTGGCTTCATCTTTGCAACACGGTTCGTAGAAGCCGTGGCGCGGCGGTAGGTTCGCCTGTCGCCAAACTTCGCCGTTCATGGGAACGGAAATAAAAAGGAAAGAGAAAATGGCGGCCGAACGCACGCAGAACCTTCAGGACACGTTCCTCAACTATGTCCGCAAGAACAAGATTCCCCTCACGATCTTTCTCGTGAACGGTGTGAAGCTCCAGGGCGTTGTCACCTGGTTCGACAATTTCTGCGTTCTGCTGCGTCGGGACGGGCATTCGCAGCTCGTCTACAAGCACGCCATTTCGACCATCATGCCCGGCGCGCCGATCCAGATGTTCGAAACGGAAGAATCCCTCGACAAGATCTGAGCGAGGCTGATCGAGGTCGAATGAGCAAGACGGATAGCAATTTCGCTGGTTTCGATCTCGAACGTCGTCGCGCTGAACATACCCATGTTCTGGTCGTCGGCCCCTATCTCACCGAGCGGGCTCAGGCCCATATGGGGGAGGGCGCAGGCTCAGCCTTGCGCTCTCCGCAGGCGCGTCTCGATGAAGCGGCTGGGCTTACCGCCGCCATCGACCTGAATGTGAAGGGCGCCGTCCACGCGCCCCTCGCCCAGATCAGGCCCGCAACCTATCTGGGCAAAGGCAAGGTCGAGGAAGTCGCCGAGATCGTGAAGGCGGAAGAGTGCGATCTCATCATGATGGATTGCGCGCTTTCGCCCGTGCAGCAGCGAAACCTCGAAAAGGCGTTTGGCGCCAAAGTCATCGACCGCACAGGGCTAATCCTCGAAATTTTCGGACGGCGCGCGCGGACCCGCGAAGGCTCGTTGCAGGTGGAGCTCGCCCATCTCGACTATCAGAAGTCTCGCCTCGTGCGCTCATGGACCCACCTTGAGCGCCAGCGTGGCGGATTCGGCTTTCTTGGCGGCCCCGGCGAAACCCAGATCGAAACCGACCGCCGTCTCATTCAGGAACGAATGACGCGCATCGAGCGGGAGCTTGAGGCGGTCAAGAAGACCCGTGGCCTGCACCGCCGCAGTCGTCAGGATGTGCCCTATCCGGTCGTGGCCCTCGTCGGCTACACCAATGCGGGCAAGTCGACCCTGTTCAACCGCCTGACCCGCGCGGATGTGCTGGCGCAGGACATGCTCTTCGCCACGCTCGATCCCACCCTTCGCGGACTTCGCCTGCCCCATGGGGCCAAGGTGATGCTGTCCGACACGGTCGGCTTCATTTCAGACCTGCCCACCATGCTGGTCAGCGCCTTCCGCGCCACGCTGGAAGAGGTGATCGAGGCCGATGTGATCCTGCATGTGCGCGACATATCGCATGAGGATACGGAGGCCCAGAGCGCCGATGTGTCGGCTATCCTCCATGACCTTGGCATCGAGGCCGCCGAGCAGCGGCGGATCATCGAGGTCTGGAACAAGGCGGATCTGCTCGACCCAGCCCAGAGGGAGCGGATCATCAACGCAGCCCGCAGACCAGGGCCGGATGAGCGTCAGCATATGGTCGTCTCGGCCGTGACCGGGCAGGGGATGGATGCTCTGCTTCTGGCCATCGAGGAGCGTTTGGCTGAGGGGCGGCGACTTTATCATCTGAGCCTTGAACCGAGCGACGGCGTCGGCTTGGCATGGCTTTATGAGAACACCGAAGTCATGAGCCGCGACAGCGACGACGAAGGCCGCCAATTGCTTTGCGTTCGCGTGGCGTCGGATCGCGCCGAGCGGTTCGAGCGGCGTTTTCCGCAGGCGCTGAACGAAGTCGCGAGCAGCGCTCCCGTCGCAAGGCTGGCATAACGGCTTATTCGAGGCCCTTGGCCTCATTCCAAAGCGCGTCCATTTCTTCTAGCGAAGCCTCTTCCATGGTCCGGTCGATCGCTGCGAGACTCTTTTCGATATAGGCGAAGCGGCGCTCGAATTTGGCGTTTGATGTGCGCAGCGCAGCCTCGGGATCGGCGTCCACATGACGGGCTAGATTGGCGACGGCGAAAAGAAGATCGCCAACCTCTCCGGCGACCTCGGCCTTTGAAGCGCCTGCATCCATCGCGGCCTCGATCTCCAGCGCCTCTTCCTGAATCTTTGCCAGCACAAGCCGCGCATCGTTCCAATCGAAGCCGACAGTCGAGGCCTTGGCTTGCAGCTTCACGGCGCGGGTGAGCCCGGGCAGGGCCGTCGGAATTCCAGCAAGCAGCCCTTTAGAATTTGGCTCGGGCGGCTGGCCAGCGGCGGCGCGGGCCTTTGCGCGCAGCGCCTTTTCCTCTGCTTTGATGGAGCCCCAAAGCGCCTTGACCTGAGAGGGGTCGAGATCCCGCGCTTCGCCGAAAACATGGGGGTGGCGGCGCGTCATCTTCGAAACGATGGCTTCTATGACGTCGGGAAAAGCGAACTCGCCAACCTCTTCGGCCATCCGTGCATGAAACACCACCTGAAACAGAAGGTCGCCAAGTTCGTCCTTGAGATCCGCGAGATCGCCGCGCTCGATCGCATCGGCGACCTCATAGGCCTCTTCGATTGTGTAAGGCGCGATGGTATCGAAGGTTTGCTCAAGATCCCAAGGGCAGCCAGAACCGGGGGTGCGCAGCGCCCGCATGATGTCGAGGAGCGTAGCGAGATCACGCGGAGAGCTCATGGCTTGGCTTTCGGGTTTGGGGCAGGGTGTCGAAACAACAAAAAAGGCGGCGAAAAATCGCCGCCTTTGAAGCTTAATGCAACCAGGATCAGCCGAGCGAGATAGAAACCGCTTCGCGACCCTTGGGGGTGTCGACCACGCGCATATGCACGGCCTGGCTCTCGACCAAAGACGCGATGCCAGCCGGACGCAGGACGGAGATATGAACGAACACATCCTTGCCGCCGTCGTCGCTCGCCACGAAGCCGAAGCCCTTGGTCTCGTCGAACCACTTGACCTTGCCGCTGACATCGACAGCCGTCGACGGGTCGGGGGCGCGACGGGGCGGACGCGAGCCGCCACCGAAACCGCCGCCGCCACCACCACCGAAGCCGCCACCACCACCAAAGCCGCCGCCGCCGCCTTCAAAGCGGGGACGAGGCTCCTGAGCGGTCGAGGTGTCGACCTCGAGCACGCGGGACACCTGAGCGCCCTTCATGCCCTGGGTGACAAGCACCTTCATCTTGGAGCCGGGAGGTACGGATTCATAACCGGCGGACTGAAGAGCGCCGATGTGCAGGAACGCGTCGCCGGCGCCATTGGAGAGCTCGACGAAGCCGAAGCCCTTGTCGCCCTTGAACCACTTCACAGTGGCGTCGACCGAACCAGGGGTGGGCCCAGCAGCCATGGGGGGAGGAGCCATGCCGCCCATGGGGGCGTCAAAGCCACCGCCAAAGGGCTGGCGCGCGACACGATTGCGAGGCTCGTAACCAGACGGCCCATCATCATCATCAAAACCCCGCTTACGGGGCCGGAAATCCTTGCCTTTGCTCATGCCACCTAGTCTCCGCCGACCATTCTTCGCTCCGCCCAACGTTTGCTTCTTCCTCCGCAAACGCCAATGGCCGGAGCAGCACCCCCGTCCGTAGCCCAGTCCTGATATCGTGCCAGCGAAGGCCGCAATTAGGTTCTGCCGTCAGTATGTGTCCGCTCCTGCTATTAATCTAGCAGCAAAGCAACGCTCTTGGCTACTTTAATCCTTCATATAGGTGATAAAAAAGATACGAAATAGGTATTCGCCGCAGCTGAAGCGCCTAAAACGATCAAAAAACGAAGCGACTAGCAAGAAAACAGCGCCGCTAAAGGCGCGCCAGGGTCGACTTGCAGAATGCTGAAGCGAATTCCCGAGGGCTCGGGGAGGCGCGAGGCGCATGGTTGATCGCGATCAAATCCTCGCGATCAACCATGCGGAGCCGATGCATTGTGCTGGGCGCCATGGTCCTGAGCGGTGAGAAGGAAAGGCTGCGCCACAGCGACCTCCCTGGATACGTAGATCGCATAATCAATATTATGGAACCTAAATTCATATCCAGATATGGTGGCGCCTCAACACCCTATCCTCATCATGTCGTATGCGGGCCGTATATGCGGAGGCAATTCAGATGTGAGCTGGTCGAAGTCGACCTCGCTCGAAAGATTGGTCAGGATGGCGCGCTTCGGGCGCAGCATCTTGATCATCTCGAGCGCTTCGCTCAGGCAGAAA
>CANGOK010000203.1 GCA_947455285.1 Beijerinckiaceae bacterium
AGCGCCACGGCATGATCAAGCGGACCAAGAAGCAGATTCGTAACCTGCGCGGCACCAATGTCCTGTTCAAGACGGACGGCGACAACATCATCAAGTACTTCCTGCCCAACGGCTGAAGTCCTGCCCCCTTTACGAACCTTTTTGAAGTTACAGGAGATCAGCCATGGCTCGCGTTAAACGTGGCGTAACAGCCCATGCCAAGCACAAGAAGACCCTCGAAGCCGCCAAGGGCTTCTATGGCCGTCGCAAGAACACCATCCGCGCCGCGAAGGCTGCCGTCGACAAGGCGATGCAGTACGCCTACCGCGACCGCAAGAACAAGAAGCGCACGTTCCGCGCGCTCTGGATCCAGCGCATCAACGCTGGCGTTCGGGAATTCGGCATGACCTACAGCCGCTTCATCGACGGCCTCAACCGCGCTGGCATCGAGATCGACCGCAAGGTCCTTTCCGAACTCGCCATCCATGAGCCCGCCGCCTTCAAGGCCATCGTCGAGCAGGCCAAGGCCGCGCTTCCCGCCGCCGCCTGATTGGCGGCGCACTGGAAACAAAGAAGGCCCGCTCAACCGAGCGGGCCTTTTTCGTTTGGAAGGGCTGGCGCCGCCGCGGCTTAGCCGCGCAGCGTCGCTCCGGTCTTCTTCGACACTTCAGCGACAACCTTCGCCGCCACGGCCTCGATTTCGGCGTCGGTCAGGGTCTTTTCGCGCGGCTGCAGCGTCACCGACACCGCCACCGACTTCTTGCCCTCGGGAACGCCCGTCCCCTCATAGACGTCGAAGATATCGGCGCCAGCGATCAGCGCGCGGTCAGCGCCCTGCGCCGCGCGCAAGATGTCGCCCGCCTTGACGGCGCGATCCACCACGAAGGCGAAATCGCGTTCGAGCGGCATGAATTCGGAGACCTCAAGCTTTCCCTTGGTCTTGGTGGGCTTGGCCTTCGGCGGCGGGATTTCATCAAGCAGGATTTCGAACGCCACGATGGGGCCTTGCGCGTCCAACTCTTCAAGCACGCCCGGATGCAGCTCGCCGAAATAGCCGATGACGTTCTTGGGTCCGAACTGCAGCGTGCCCGAACGGCCCGGATGGAACCAGGCGGGCGCGCCGGGGGTGAGCTGCATGCCCGCGACCGGCACGCCGAGGGTGGCGAGCAGAGCCATGACGTCCGCCTTGGCGTCGAAGGCGTCGACGCTCACCGAGCGGCCCGACCAGTGCCGGCCAGCGCCCGAGGGCTTCGCGCCGCCGCGACGCACACCCGCCGCGCTCATGCGCTGGTCGCCCTCGCCATCACCCCTAAAGACCTGCCCCACTTCAAAGAGCGCAGCGTCGCCAAGGCCCTTGTCCGCATTGCGCTGCACGGCAGCGATGAGGCCCGGCAGCAAGGAGGGGCGCATGTCCGAGAGGTCTGACGCGATCGGATTGGCGAGCGCCAGCTCAGGCGCGCCGCCGCCAAACAGGGTGGCGCGGGACTTCGACACGAAGGACCAAGTCACCGCCTCGACCAGCCCACGCGACGCCAGCGCGCGACGCGCGGCGCGGGTGCGCTTTTGCAGGAGGGTGAGGATCGGCTTGCCGATGGTCTGCTCTTCGCGCAGCAAGGGCGTCGAGACCACGCGGTCGAGGCCGGCGATGCGCAGCACTTCTTCGACAAGGTCCGCCTTGCCCTCGACATCGGGGCGCCAGCTGGGGATCTGCACGAAGACCCGATCCGCATTGGTCGCCTGCGCCATGACACCGAAGCCAAGCTTTTCGAGGATGGAGGCCATTTCCGAAGGCGTCAGATCGAGGCCCGTCAGGCGCTTGACCTCGCTCCACGGGAATTCAATCGCAGGCTTCGCTGCAGGCGCGGCGCCCGCGACCACGAGGGTGGAGGGCTCGCCGCCGCAGATCTCCATCACGAGGCGCGTCGCTAGCTCCGCCCCCGCAACCGTGAACTCGGGATCAATTCCACGCTCGAAGCGATAGCGCGCGTCGGTGACGATGCCGAGCCCGCGCCCGGTGCGGGCGATGTTGAGGGGATCCCACAGGGCGCTTTCGATAAGCACATCGGTCGTGCCCTCATCGCAGCCCGAGGCCTCGCCGCCCATGACGCCAGCGATGGATTCAACGCCATTGTCGTCGCAGATGACGACGTTGTTTTCATCGAGCTTGTAGGTCTTGCCGTCGAGAGCGACGATCTCTTCGCCAGCCTTGGCGCGGCGCACCACTAGGTCGCCAGCGACCTTCTTCGCATCGAAGACATGCAGCGGGCGGGCGCGGTCAAAGGTCAGGTAATTCGTGATGTCGACCAGCGCATTGATGGGCCGCAGGCCGATCTCCTTCAGGCGCTTCTGCATCCACTCGGGCGAAGGCCCGTTCTTGACGCCGCGCACGAGGCGCAGCGCAAAGAGCGGCGCGAGATGCTTGTCGGCGGGAGCGAAATCGAGGTTCACATTCACCGGGCATGGGAAGGCGCCGGCCACGGGCTTGATGTCGCGCTCCTTGAGGCGGCCAAGGCCCGCGGCGGCGAGATCGCGCGCCACGCCATGCACGCCAGCCGCATCCGGGCGGTTGGGCGTGAGGTTGATCTCGATGACCGGCTCATCGAGTCCCGCATAGGACACATAGGTCTGGCCGACCGGCGCGTCCGCAGGCAGTTCGATGATGCCTTCGTGATCGTTGGAGAGCTCAAGCTCGAAGGCCGAGCAGAGCATGCCATTCGATTCAACCCCGCGAATGACGCCCTTGCCGAGCGTGATCCCCTTGGCCGGAATATAGGTCCCGGGCGGCGAGAAGACGCTCTTGAGCCCCGTGCGCGCGTTGGGCGCGCCGCAGACGACCTGCACCGGAGCATCCCCGCCCGCATCCACGAGGCAGACGCGCAGACGGTCAGCATTGGGATGGGGCTTGGCCTCGACCACATGCGCGATGATGAAATCCTTCAGCTTTTCAGCGGGATTGTCGACATGCTCGACCTCAAGCCCGATGCGCGTCAGCGTATCGACGATCTCCGTGGTCGATGCGGAGGTTTCGAGGTGATCCTTGAGCCAGGAGAGGGTGAATTTCATGTCGAACCGGCTACTTTCTCCAGCCCCTTTCGAGGGCTTTGTAAATCTCGTCGTCGTTGCGCCTCAGCGCCATCACCGACTTACGCGCTCAACCCACCCGCCAGCGTCGGGAAATCCAGCGGCCTGAAGCCGTAATGCGACAGCCAACGCACGTCGGCGTCGAAGAAGGGGCGCAGGTCCGGCATGCCGTATTTCAGCATTGCGATGCGGTCGATGCCCATGCCCCAGGCGAAGCCCTGATATTCGTCGGGATCCACGCCGCAGTTGCGCAGCACATTGGGGTGGACCATGCCGCAGCCCAGAATCTCCAGCCAGTCCTCGCCCTCGCCAAAGCGGATCTCGCCGCCCTTGCGCGAGCACTGGATGTCGACTTCCATCGACGGCTCGGTGAAGGGGAAGAAGGAGGGGCGGAAGCGCATCTTGACGGAGGGCACTTCGAAGAAGGCCTTGCAGCTCTCCTCAAGGATCCATTTCAGATGGCCAAGATTGGCCTGCTTATCGATGACGAGGCCCTCGACCTGATGGAACATCGGCGTATGGGTCTGGTCGCTGTCGCAGCGATAGGTGCGGCCCGGGCAGATCACGCGGATCGGCGGCTTGCGGTTCAGCATGGTGCGCACCTGCACGGGACTGGTGTGCGTGCGCAGCAGCTTGCGCTCACCCGCCGCATTGGGCGCGAAGAAGAATGTGTCGTGCATCTCGCGGGCGGGATGGCCCTCGGGGAAGTTCAGCTTCGTGAAGTTATAGTCATCACTCTCCACATCCGGCCCTTCAGCGATGGAGAAGCCGAGATCGGCGAAGATCGCCGTCAGCTCGTCCATGACCTGGCTGATCGGATGGATGCGGCCCGTCTCGACGCCGCTTTCGCGAACCGGCAAGGTGACATCAAGACGCTCGGAGGCGAGGCGGGCTTCGAGCGCCGCTTCCTTCAGCAGGCCCTTGCGCTCGCCCAGCGCCTCGGAAACCTTGTCCTTCAGCGCATTGATCTGCGCGCCGGCGGTCTTGCGCTCGTCCGGGGACATTTTGCCCAGCGTCGCCAGCAGGGCCGAGATCGAACCCTTCTTGCCAAGCGCAGCCACGCGGACGTTCTCCAGCGCGGCCTCGTCCTGCGCGGCGGCGATGGCGGTCAGCGTTTCGGCTTCGAGGGCGTTGAGGTCAGACATCGGTTTCTCTGGGCGAAAGGTGCGCGGCTTTTGCCACGCAGGGGTGCGAATGTCGAGGCGAGGAAGCGGGGGGAAGCCCCCGCTCAGCCCAGATTCAATTCCTTGAAGAAGTCGTTGCCCTTGTCATCGACCACGATGAAGGCGGGGAAGTCCTCGACCTCGATCTTCCAGATCGCCTCCATGCCAAGCTCAGGATATTCGAGCACCTCGACCTTCTTGATGCAGTCCTGCGCCAGACGCGCGGCCGGGCCGCCGATGGAGCCAAGATAGAAGCCGCCATGTTTGGCGCAGGCGTCGCGCACATCCTTCGAGCGGTTGCCCTTGGCCAGCATGACCATGGAGCCGCCCGCCGCCTGGAAGGCTTCAACGAAGCTGTCCATGCGCCCGGCGGTTGTGGGACCGAAGGAGCCAGACGCCATGCCTTCAGGGGTCTTGGCGGGACCGGCGTAATAGACCGGATGGTTCTTGAAATAGTCGGGCAGACCCTCGCCGCGCTCCAGCCGCTCGCGCAGCTTGGCGTGGGCGAGGTCGCGCGCAACGATCACGGTGCCGGTCAGCGACAGGCGAGTCTTGATCGGATAGCGCGAGAGGGTGGCGAGGATCTCCTTCATGGGCTGCGCCAAGTCGATCTTGACCACATCGCCGCCGAGCGTCGCCTCATCCACATGCGGCATATATTTCGCCGGATCGCGCTCAAGCGCCTCAAGGAACACGCCGTCGCGGGTGATCTTGCCCACGGCCTGACGGTCGGCCGAACAGGACACGCCCATGCCGATGGGCAGGGAGGCGCCATGGCGCGGCAGACGGATCACGCGCACGTCATGGCAGAAATACTTGCCGCCGAACTGCGCGCCCACGCCCAGCTGCTGGGTGAGCTTGTGGATCTCTTCCTCCATCGCAAGATCGCGGAAGGCGTGGCCGTCCTCGCCGCCGCTGGTCGGCAGGGCGTCGAGATAGCGCGCCGAGGCGAGCTTTACGGTCTTTAGGGTCTGTTCGGCCGACATGCCACCGATGACGATGGCGAGGTGATAGGGCGGGCAGGCCGCCGTGCCGAGCGTCAGGATCTTCTCCTTAAGAA
Organism: Beijerinckiaceae bacterium; assembly: GCA_947455285.1. GTDB lineage: Bacteria > Pseudomonadota > Alphaproteobacteria > Rhizobiales > Beijerinckiaceae > Terripilifer. The sequence goes on from CANGOK010000203.1 coordinate 5,284, forward strand.
AGGCGATCATGCGGTCATGGGTCAGCACCGAGGGGGTCTGCTGGAACAGGAAGGTCTTGTTGGCCGAGCCGCCGCCCTTGGCCATGAACAGGAACTTGTAGGCGTCCTCGCCCTCAGAATAGATCTCGATCTGGGCGGGCAGATTGTTCTTGGTGTTCTTCTCCTCGAACATGGAGATGGGCGCGAGCTGCGAATAGCGCAGGTTCTTGCGCTCGTAGGCGTCGCGCACGCCTTCGGCCAGCGCGCTCTCGTCCTCGCCCTCGGTCCAGACGAGGCGGCCCTTCTTGCCCATGATGATCGCGGTGCCAGTGTCCTGACACATCGGGAGCACGCCGCCCGCCGCGATATTGGCGTTCTTCAGGAGGTCATAGGCGACGAAGCGGTCGTTGCCGGTCGCCTCGGGATCGTCGAGGATCTTGCGCAGCTGGGCGAGGTGGCCGGGGCGCAGGAGATGGTTGATGTCGGTCATCGCCGCCTCCGCCAGCAGGCGGATCGCCTCGCGGCTGACGGTCAGGACCTCGCGGCCGCCGATGGTCTCGACCTTCACGCCCTCGCTGGTGAGCTTGCGATAGGGGGTCTCATCCTTGCCGAGGGGAAAGAGCGGCGCATATTTGAAGGTCATGGGGAAGGTTCCGGTCAGCCA
>CANGOK010000204.1 GCA_947455285.1 Beijerinckiaceae bacterium
GCGACGATACGGAGCCCGAGCCCAAGGCGAAGGCGAAGCCCCGGCGTGAGAGCGCACCGGGAGGCGCATGAGTTCGCGTTTCGACATCGACGCCGCGCCTGACGAGGCGACCGACGCTGGCTTCATGGCTGCCGCCATCACCTATGGGCGCCGCTGGCTCGGCCTCACCGCGCCCAACCCGGCTGTGGGCTGCGTCATCGTCAGGGATGGCGTCATCGTGGCGCGCGGCGCGACCATGCCGGGCGGTCGTCCCCATGCCGAAACCGAGGCCCTGCGCGAGGCGGGCGAGCGCGCCAAGGGCGCGACGCTCTATGTCAGCCTCGAACCCTGCAGCCATTACGGCGTGACGGCGCCCTGCGCCGACGCCATCGTCAATGCGGGCCTCGTGCGCGTCGTCTCGGCCCTTGAAGACCCTGACGTGCGTGTGGCGGGGCGCGGCCATGCCAAGATCGTCGAGGCTGGCATCGGCCTGCGCACGGGTGTCGGTGTGCTGGAGGCGCGGCGCGGCAATCTCGGCCACATCATGCGCATCACCGCCGGGCGCCCGATGGTGACCCTGAAGCTCGCGCAGACCTTCGATGGCTTCGCCGCAGGCGGCGCCCATGACCCGCGCCTGATGATCACTGGCGCATCAGCCAATGGCCGCGTGCAGATCATGCGCGCCATGCACGACGCGATCATGGTGGGCGTGGGAACCTTGGTTGCGGACGATCCGCTGCTGACCGTGCGCTTGCCCGGCCTTGAGAGCCGCAAGCCCCTGCGCATCGTGCTCGACAGCCAGTTGCGCACCCCGCTCGCCTCACGCCTCGCCGTCACTGCGAAGGACCATCGCACGCTGGTGATCTGCGCAGAGGATGCGCCCGTATCCGCTCAGTCGGCGCTTGAATCTTTGGGCGTCGAAGTCTTGCGCGTGACGCGCGAGGCCTCTGGTCGCCTTGATCTTCACGCCGCCCTGCAGGCTTTGGGCAAGCGCGGGATCACGCGGGTGTTGAGCGAGGGCGGACCCATGGTCGCGAGCGAACTCATCCTGCGGGGCCTTGCCGATGAAGTGGCGCTCTTCACGGCGCCCAAGCCCTTCGGCGGGCAGGGCGCGCCTGCGTTGAGCCAGGAGGCGCGGCGCGCGCTCGAAACGGAATCGAAGTTCCGTTTGCTTGAAGAGGGCCACGCGGGCGTCGATCGTTTCGCCCATCTCGAAAGGGTCTTTTGATGTTCACGGGTCTCGTTTCAGATGTCGGCCGCGTGCTCTCGATTGAAGATCGCGGCGAGCTCAAGCGCATCCGCATCGAGACCTCATATGACCCCGCGACCATCGCCATGGGCGCCTCCATCGCCTGTTCCGGCCCTTGCCTGACGGCGGTCGATTTCGGCACGAGTGATGGCCGCCACTGGTTCGAAGTCGACGCCGCCGCCGAGACTTTGGCGCGCACGACGGTCGGTCGCTGGAAGGTCGGAACCCGCATCAATACGGAACGCTCGCTGACGCTCGGCGCCGAGCTTGGCGGCCATATCGTGACCGGCCATGTCGACGGCCTCGGCCATATCGTCAGCCGCAAAGATTTCGACGGCATGGCCCATTTCGAAATCTGCGCGCCCCACGACCTCGCAAAATTCATCGCCGAAAAAGGCTCCATCTGCCTCGACGGAACCTCGCTGACGGTGAACGGCGTCGAGGGCGACGTCTTCACGATATTGCTGATCCCCCACACGTTAGCTGTGACGACATGGGGCGCACGCAAGGCGGGCGATGATTTGAATCTGGAAGTTGATTTGATGGCGCGTTATGCGGCGCGGTTGCTGGAGGCGAAGGGGTAGGGGATATTGTTTCTAAATTAGTTAAATTTGAAATTATTTTGATGTAAATTTGACCTTTATCCGGTTAGGAGTGGTCATATGTGTCAGCCGTTGCTTAGCGACATTCTTATTGCAAGAGGCTTTCCAAGAGATGCTTTTCATAACTTACCAGATAGTAGGTCGGTTCAGTTGCATGTAGAAAACAAAGAAATTTACCTCCGGTCATCTCTAAAAAAGTATCGAAATGTTCAGAAAACATGGGTCAAGCTAAGGGAAATTTTCAGTTTATACGAATTTCAATTTGTCGATAATTACAAATATATCAGATATCAGGACGTCAGTATTCTATTTTGTTTGCTTAATTTGCTGCCATTGCATCCGAGTACGGGGATAGAGCTGTTCGAGAGCATTGAGCCTAGAATTCCATTGCGCGAATATATGGAATTTGACTTTACGCTTCACTTCCGAGTTTCGATCCCGGAACCTTATGGGCCAGCCCACGTGACCTTTATCGATAACGGTCAACCTCAGCGTAGTTATACCTTTTTCCCGGCAGTGTTTTGTAACGTTGACCTAATTATGTGTTTTCTACGCTGTTGACTGTCTTTCGCTTTAGGTAAAAATTCCTTGACTTTTTCCCTATCATCCCCCACATAATCCCCATCCCTGCCCCATGAGGGACTGGACGCGAGCGGTCGTTTTCGGGTGGGTGGGGAGCGGTTCCTGCGGGGTGGGCTACCGGAGCCTTTCTCTCGGGCGATCAATCGTAAAAGGCATGGCTTGCAGGCTGGCCGCCTGCGAGCAGTCGATGGGGTTTCTCCCTTGGCTCATGCCCAGTCACCCGTCCGTCCGGCACTATGACCGGTCTGAGCCGGTGAGGCTCACAAACCTGAGATGTCGAGAAGCAGTTGGGCCGCAAGCCCCCTTCGAAACATCAGGGCCTGCCGCATGATCCTCAGCCAGAGGTGAAGCGCCCAAGGCTCGGGCCAAGAGCGGGAGCGATGATCGAGAAATCCGCGCGTGGGGCGCCGTGAGGCGATCAAACCAACCCCATCAGCGCCAACCGGCGCCCCCGGCCCCTCAAGGGCCATTCATCACCATCAACCCGGCGCGGCTTCGCGTGCGGGCTTTAGGCGCAACCAATTGAGGATACGCGCGTATTTACCCTCCCCCTTGTGGGGAGGGTCGGCACGCCTTGCGTGACGGGGTGGGGGGTGTGAGGCGCTGATCATTGGCGCGGTTGCAGAGGCGCTCACCTGCAAAGGGCTCACGACCCCCACCCCTTACCCCTCCCCACAGGGGGGAGGGGAGATGCTGGCGTTTCGCATCAACTTCACGCGCGCGCATTTGCGCGCCCCGCCAAGCTTGCGCCCTCTGGCGCAGGTCTCTATTCAGGACGCTCGCTTGAGGAACTTCATCATGGCCGAACCGCGCCGCACTTTGCCGACCTATTCCGCCCCCGGGGCGCGCTTCCTGATCGTGGAGGCGCGTTATTATGACAATATCGGCGCCATGCTGCACGCTGGCGCGACGAGGGCGCTCGAGGCGGCCGGCGCGACTCATGAGACCATCGGCGTGCCGGGCGCGCTCGAAATTCCGGCCGCCATCAATATCGCCATGGCGAGCGGCGCTTATGCAGGCGCGGTGGCGCTTGGCTGTGTCATTCGCGGCGAGACCTATCATTTCGAGATCGTCGCGGGCGAGAGCTCGCGCGCGATCATGGACCTCACCGTTGAGGGCCTCGCCATCGGCAACGGCGTCCTCACCGTCGAGAATGAAGAGCAGGCGGTGGTCCGCGCCGATCCCGCGCAGGGCGACAAGGGCGGCGACGCCGCAAGAGCCGCGCTCTCGCTCCATGGACTCAAGACAACTTACAAGGCCCGCTGAATGTCCCGTGAACACCGCGCCAACGCTCGCCTTGCGGCCGTGCAGGCGCTCTATCAGATGGAAGTCGCCAGCAAGGGGCTGAACGAAATCCTTGCGGAATTCGAGACTTTCTGGATCGGCCGCGAGGTCGATGGCGATCAGTATAAGCCCGCCGAGATCGACTTTTTCCGCGATGTGCTGAACGGCGTCCTTGGCGACCAGCGCACGCTCGATCAGGTCATCGACACCACCTTGCAGGACGGTTGGCCGCTGCGCCGGGTCGAGGCGGTCATGCGCGCCGTGCTGCGCGCCGGCGCCTATGAATTGAAGAAGCGCAAAGACGTTCCCGTGCGCGTCGTCATCACCGAATATGTGGATGTCGCCGCCGCCTTCCTCGCGCGCGACGAAGTAGGTATGACCAACGCCGTTCTCGATGCGCTCGCCCGTAAGTTGCGCCCCAGCGATTTCGAAGACTGAGCCGGAGCCTCCATGGGCGCCATCAGCGAAGATGATCTGATCTCCCGTTTCTTCGCCCCCATCGCAGGGTCGGGCGCGCTCGGCCTGAAAGATGACGCCGCCTGTCTGACCCCGCCGCCCGGCCAAGACCTCATCCTGACCAAGGACGCGCTGGTGGCGGGCGTGCATTTCTTCCCCGACGATCCGCCAGAAGCCATCGCGCGCAAGGCGCTGCGGGTGAATGTGTCTGATCTCGCCGCCAAGGGCGCCGATCCCCTTGGCTTCCTGCTCGCGCTGGCCCTCCCTACTGGCGATGAGGCCGACTGGATCGAGCGCTTCGCCCAAGGGCTTGGCGAGGACGCCGCGCGCTGGGGAATTCCTTTGCTAGGCGGCGATACGGTGAAGACGCCGGGGCCAGCCATGGTCAGCGTCACCGCGCTGGGGACGGCTCCCATGGGCCGCATGGTCGCGCGCACCGGGGTGAGGGCAGGGGACCTGATCTTCGTCTCGGGCACGATTGGCGACGCAGCGCTCGGCCTGCAGGCGCGCCTAGCGCCCCAGCGCTTCTCTGGGCTGCCCGAAGAGGCGCGCGCGCATCTGCTGGCGCGCTATCTCGATCCCCAGCCGCGCCTTGCACTGGCCCATGCGCTGCGCGCCCATGCGAGCGGGGGCATGGATGTGTCTGACGGGCTTGTGGGCGATCTGACGAAGATGCTGAAAGCCTCTGGCGTGAGCGCCGACATTCGCCTGCAGGATGCGCCGTTGTCGGACGCCGCAAGGCATTCCGTCGCCATGGAGGCCGCGCTTTTCGAGACGGCGATGACCGGCGGAGATGATTATGAGCTGCTTGTCGCTGTTTCTCCACAAAAGGCCGCAGCTTTGCAGGCCGCCGCACGCGCCGCTGGCGTTCCGCTCACTCTGATCGGCGAGGCGGTGGCCGGAACCGGCCCGCCGCGCTTCACTGGCGCCGATGGCGGGCAGATTGTCTTCGCGCGGGGAAGCTTCAGTCATTTCTGATGGAACCCTGATCTTCACCGCGCATTCCTGCCCTGCGTCTTCAATGGTTGTTGTGGACGCACATTTGTGGCAGGAACTGCCCCCTCAACCCAAACCAATGGATAGCAATGCCTCCGTTACCCGGACATAATTTTCAGGACCGTCAAGCCACCGCCGCCAAGGCCCGTCAGGCCCTCGTGGAGAAGTTTCGCACCCGCCCCCCCGCGGATGACCCCGCCGTGTTGCAGCGCGAGGCCGAGCGCAAGGCCGTAATCGAAGCTCGCAAGGTCCGCGAGGCCCAGCGCGCCGAGGAGCGTCGGCTTCAGGAAATCGAAAACCAGAAGCGTCTCGCCGCCGAAGCCGCCGCCGCCAAGGAAGCCGCCGCTCGCGCTGAGGTCGAGCGCCTCGAGCAGGAAAAGCGTGACGCCGCCGAGGCCGAGCGCCGCGCTGCTGAGGAGGAGGAACTCAAGGCGATGGTCGAGGCCGAGAAGAAGGCCGAGCGCGATGCCCGCTACGCAGCCCGCAAGGCCCGCAAGGCTGAGCGCAAGGGCGCTCTCGAGCGTTATCGCTGACATTGCAAAACGCGGCCTGATGGCGCAGCGTTGAGCCATGTCAGGCGCCAATCCGATCATCGAACCAGTCATGGCTGAGGCCGCCGAAGATCTCGGCGGTCGCAGCAGGCCGCAGTGGTTCATGGAGGGCGCCCGGCAGGCCATGTCGGGGCCGATGTTCGTCGTCGCGGTGAGCTTGGTGAGCGTTGGCGGCCTCGCCCGCGA
>CANGOK010000205.1 GCA_947455285.1 Beijerinckiaceae bacterium
GACCATGGGCGTGGTGAATTACGCGGTGCCCGCGGATCAGCTCGACGCCAAGACGGATGAAATGGCTCAGGCCCTGCTGCGCCGCAACGCCTATGCGCTGGCTATGACCAAGCGTGTGCTCAACAAGCCTGCGCTCGCCGCCTTCAACTCGATCCATGACGCGGGGCTAGCCTATGAATTCCTGAATTTCTACATGCAGACGCCGCAGGCCAAGGAGCTGGGCAAGGGGCGTGGCGAACAGGAGCTTTGAGAATGCCTCTTTGCCGCAGAGCGAGACGCTTGGCATGACGCCCGCGCCATGCCATTTCGGGTGAACATTATCTGAGGGAATGGAGACGGCGATGACGCGGCAGATGACCCTTGCGGCTTATTTCAACCCGACGGGCCATCACGTGGCGTCGTGGCGCCATCCGCGCGCGGAGCCCGCCGCCAATGTCAGCATCGAACATTATGTTGAGATGGCGCAGGCCGCCGAGCGCTCGAAGTTCGACATGATTTTCTTGGCCGACAGCAACGCCACCCGTCAGGCCCATATCGACGCCATCTCGCGCTCGGTTCAGTTCGTCGCGCATTTCGAGCCGCTGACGCTGCTTTCTGCGCTCGCCATGGTGACGAAGCACATCGGTTTGACCGCCACGGCTTCGACCACCTATCAGGAGCCTTATAACCTCGCCCGCAAATTCGCCTCGCTCGATCACATAAGCCATGGGCGCGCGGGTTGGAATCTCGTCACGTCTGCCCAGCCCGCCGAAGCCCTCAACTTCGGTCGCGACAAGGTGGGCAATCATGCGGAGCGCTACGGTCGCGCGCGCGAATTCGCCAAGGTCGTCTATGGCCTTTGGGACAGTTGGGACGATGACGCCTTCGTGCGCGATGTCGAAGGCGGGCTCTACTTCGATCCCGAGAAGATGCACTACCTCAACCATCAGGGCGAGCACTACAAGGTGCGCGGTCCGTTGAATGTGCCTCGGTCCCCGCAGGGCTATCCGGTGCAGGTGCAGGCTGGCGCCTCCGACGAGGGACGCGAGCTTGCGGCCGAACTCGCCGAAGCCGTCTTCTCGCCGCATCTGAACATCCCCGAGGCCAAGGCCTATTACGATGACCTCAAGGGGCGGATGCAGACGAACTACAATCGCAACCCCGACCACCTGAAGGTTTTGCCTGGGTTGAGCGTCGTGGTGGCGGAGAGCGACGACAAGGCGGCGGAGGATTTCGACCGCCTGCAGAATCTCATTCACCCCATCGTCGGTCGCGAAATCCTCTCGACCATGTTGGGCGGGCTCGATCTGTCACCCTATCCGCTTGATGAGCCGCTGCCCGATCCGTTGCCGGGCACCAACATCAGCAAGGGCCATTACGATTCCATCGTCGGCATGGCGCGCCGGGAGAACCTCACCATTCGCGAGCTTGGCGCGCGCTGCGCCGGCGCGCGCGGCAAGAACTCCATCCACGGCAGCCCCAAGAAGGTCGCGGATTACATGGAGGAGTGGTTCACGAGCAACGCCTGCGACGGTTTCTGCGTGTTGCCGCCCTATATGCCGGGCCAGCATGTCGACTTCTGCAACATGGTCGTGCCGGAATTGCAGAAGCGCGGCCTGTTCCGCAAGGAATATACGGGCGCGACCCTGCGCGACCACCTGGGCCTGCCGCGTCCGGAAAGCCGTTACAAGAAGAGCTAGTCGTCGCCGACTTGCTCCAGCTCGCCAATCATGGCGCGTTGGTGGAACATGGCCCAGATCCAGAAGGCCAGCATGAGCACGGCGCTGCCGCCCACGGCGGCAGGCAGCCCGAAGAAGGTCGCGAGCCAGCCCTGCGCCAGCGCCCCCAGCGCTGGCAGGCCATGGCCGAAGAGGATGAAGAGTCCGAGCACGCGAGCGCGCATTTCGTTCGAGACGTTATTTTGCACCAGCGTCTGCGCCGAGACATTGCCGCACAACATGAAGACGCCCATGCTGCAGAAGGCAAGCGCCGCAAGCTTGATATCGGGCGAATGCAACGCGACCCAGACGCTGATGCCCGTGCCGAAAGTCGACCAGACCAGGACTCTTGTCAGGCCTTTCGTCTGACCTCGCCGCGCCAGAACGAGGCTCGCGGTCACGGCGCCGACGCCGATGCCTGAGAGCATCATTGAAAGGCCGGTCGGCCCCGCCTTGAAGATCGTATCGGAGATGCTGGACAGAAGTTCAATGACGGGGCGAACCAGCAGGCTTGTCGCGGTCAGAAGGATCATCACGAAGCGAATGCCGCGATGGTTCAGAACATAAACGAAGCCCGCAAGCGTATCGCGCCACAGCGAGTCGCCCTGCTTCTTGGGATTGCTTTTCTCTTCGAGATGGATGCGGCGCACCACGATCCAGAAATAAAAGACCGCGAGCGCGCAAAGCAGCATGACGACGCCGACGCTCGTTGCCAGAATGAGCAGCCCCGCAATGCTGGGGCCGACGATGCGCGAGGCGTTGAAGGAGGTTGAGCCGAGCGCAATGGCGGCGGAAAGGTCGTGTCTTGGCACCAGCGCATTGACGATGGCGAGCCGCGCAGGCTGGCTGAGGGATTCTGCGGAGCCTGTGATCAGCGCGATTACAATCAGCAATTCAACGGTGATGGCGTGGGTGAGGACCAGTGCTCCCAGCAGCGTCATGAAAGACATCACCACGACGAGGCTGTGGCGGATGATGCGCATATAGCCGAAGCGGTCTGTGATGGCGCCGGCGAAGATGGTCAGCACGGCGCTCGGCACGAGATCGGAAAAGGCGACGGCGCCTACCCAGACGGTGGAGGTGGTCAGTTCCCAGGCGAGCCAGCCAATGGACATGCGATACATCCACCGCCCGATGCTGGCGATGAAATGGCCCAGAAAGTAATTGCGGAAAATCGGAACGCGCAGGGCGCTCGCCGCTCCACCGAATACGCTGGTTCGCAACACGTCATCTGTCTCCTTCAGACGCCTGCATAGGGCGCCCAGCGTGATTCGTCAGGGCCGCAGGGCCGCTGATACATCCTTCAGCTCGGCGAAACCGGCCAGCGTATGCGCCCATGCCTTCGCGCGCTCTGCGCCAATGACGGGCGTGGCGTTGTCGATGAGCTTGTCCGCCCGGCGCTCGGGGCTGAGCGGGCGCGCCGCATGGCCAAGGCCGGCGATCTGCGAGCGTTCGAACCTGCGTCCGCCCACCGTGATCGTGATGCGCGCAGGCGCCTGCTTCGGCCAGGCGGCGGAATAGGCGGGGTCTTCGACGACGCGCACCCTACGTGTCAGCGCGCGGACGGCGTCATCGTGAACGCCCGCCTCGATGTCATGGTGATGCACCTCTCCGCGCAGCAGGGCCAGCGCCGTCATGAAGGGGATGCTGTGATCGGCGGTCTCGCGATTTTGCGGTTCCCAGAGCGCGGGGATCGTGCCCGCCCAATGGATGGCGAAGGCGTGGGTCGCGACTTCGATTTCCTCGATCTCCGAAACAAGCGCCCCCAGCTCCTTGCGCATCTCCAATGCGATTTCGCATGGCGCCTGCGCATGAAAGACGGCGGGGAAGCGTTTGAGATGAGTATCGCCGCTACGCTCGCGCATGGGGTCGAGCGCCAGATGCAGGTCGCCGCAGACGACATCGAGAAAACCGAGCTTACCTTCGAAGACAGGGTCAGGGCCAGAAACATCAGCCTTCGCCAGCGCCGTCACGAAGAGCGCATTGCGCAATGCTTGCGGCGACGCGAGGCTGCGCCATGCCGAGACCTTCGCCGAGCGCGCGAGCAGCATGTTGTTCGCCGCCGTCATCATGGAGATCGCATGGGCGAATTGCGTGCGGTCGAGACCTCGCAGCAATCCAACCGCTACGGTCGCTGCTATGCCCACATAGGTCGCGTGGTCCCAGCCTCGCGCCAGCGCATTCGAACCATCGCACATGTCGAGCATGAGATGCTGACCGGCGCCGACGGCGCGCAAGACATCCGCGCCGCTGCAATCGCCCTCTTCGCCTGCCGCGAGCGCCGCCGCGATGATATCGGAGGGATGGCCGCCGTTCTTGCCGACATAGGTGTCGTTCCAATCATGGAAGCGCACCATGAGGCCGTTGAGAAAGGCTGCGACGTCGACGGTTCCGCGCCCTTGCAGAAGGGCTGTGCAAGGGCCGGCTTCGCCATTAAAGCCGATGGCTTTTGCGATGCGCCGCACTTCCTCGTCTTCGCTCGCAGCGATGGCGCAGCCAAGCATATCCATGACGCGCGCCGTCAGCGCATCGCTGCGCGGCGCATCGAGCGGGCGCGCATAACTCGCGAAGGCGAAATCGACGATGGCGCGGGTGATGCTATCCTGCGTCACCATTTGGCCTTCGTCTCGGGCTCGAAGATTGCGCGCCAGTCCTGCCCGGCTTTCACAAAACTGTCGAAGGGCCGCATGTTGCGATGGGTTTGCGGATCTGCGCCCGGCGCATCGCCACCCTTCTCCACCGTCTCCATGGCGCGCAGCAACATGGCGCGCATGGCGATGATGGCGCGATCGGTCGAACCAAGATGTTCCTTCGTGCGATCAACGATGCGGCCCATGCCTTCCTGCAAGGCGAAGTCCTGCGTGTTGATGCCGATGATGCCGGTGAAGACCTTCTCCTTCTGGAGCTTGCGGTCGATCATATAGTCGTTCGACTTGTTCTTCTTCAGCCGATAGGTGCCGGGGATCATGTCGTCGGGGCCTCGGCCATAGAAGGTCTCGGTGGCGTCGCGATGGGCCTGATCGACTGGCGTCGTGTAATCGTAAGTGTGATGCCAATTGTAGACAAAGGTCGTCTCGTCATCGATCGGAACCCAGATATGGCCGTCGATGGCGGGGGACTTGCGGCGCGCGCCGCTGAATTCGTGAATGCCGCCGCGCATCTGCTGGAAGGGCATCACATAATGATAGAGGCGGATATAGGTGTCGCCTCCGCCCATCTGGCGCGTTGAGACGTAGTTATAGCCGTAGTCCGTGGGGTTAACATCGAGGCGCGGGGATTTGTCCAAGAGGCGCGGGTCGCTCTTGGCGGCCATGTTGTTGTTGTGGGCGTAGGATGAATGGGCCGTGTCGAGCCCGCCTTCCAGCGCCTGCAGATAGTTGCACTCTTCGAATGTCTTCGAGACATGAAGAAAGTCGTGCGGCACGCGGGTCCATTCGTAGTCCGGCGGCGGCGGCTTGCGATCGGGCGGGCCCATATAGGCCCAGACCATGCCCCCACGCTCGACCGTCGGATAGGCCTTGAGCTTGGTCTTCTCTTTCATCACTTCATTGCCGGGCTCGGTCGGCATGTCCATGCAATCGCCGTTGCGGTCGAATTTCCAGCCGTGATAGGCGCAGCGAATGCCGCATTCCTCGTTACGGCCGAAGAACATGGGCGCAAGGCGATGCGGGCAATAGGCGTCGACGAGGCCCACAACGCCGTCGGTGTCGCGAAACGCCAGAAGATCTTCGCCGAGCAGGCGCACGCGCACGGGCGCGCCGTCATTTTCCGGAACTTCCTCGCTGAGCACGGCCGGTTGCCAGTAGCGGCGGAAGAGTTCCCCTGCAGGCGTACCGGGACCAACCCGGACCAGACGTTCATTTTGCTCACGCGTCAGCACGGCGCTTCCTCCAGATTTTTCAATTGGCTTTGAACTGGCGTCGTTGGCCAGCCGCATGAGCCTTAATCGCATGCCAGAGGAGGGCCGTAAACCGGGCTGAGCGTCGCAGCGGCTGTCGTCAGTTCATCCGCAGCGCGCGCGATTCGTCGTGGGAGACGCGCGAGCCCGCTATCAGCGCGAAGACGCCGGCGAGGAGGCATATGTCGATGAGAAGGCCGGAGCGCAGCCAGCGCATGCGGCCCCAGAGAAATTCGCCCATTCCACATTCATGGACGCCCTGC
>CANGOK010000206.1 GCA_947455285.1 Beijerinckiaceae bacterium
GCCTCGCGGCTGACGGTCAGGACCTCGCGGCCGCCGATGGTCTCGACCTTCACGCCCTCGCTGGTGAGCTTGCGATAGGGGGTCTCATCCTTGCCGAGGGGAAAGAGCGGCGCATATTTGAAGGTCATGGGGAAGGTTCCGGTCAGCCAACTTTCCCGGGACTTTTATGCCCTGCGGCGTCCGTTGGAAAGAGGCTGAGCCGGAACCGTCCGAAAGTCGGGGCCTCAGAGTTCGATCGTGCTTTTGGCGAAGATCTCCTCCATTTCGAGGCGACGCGGGGCGAGGCCCTGCTCGACGAGATGGAGCGCGGCCGCATCAAGCGTCTTGCGGTTGGAGGCGACGCCATGGCGGATCAGGGGCGTCGCCAGCGCCTTACGCGCCTCGGCGGGCAGAAGGCCCGTGTCGAAATGGTAGTCGCAATGCTCGAGACGCTCGGCGTCGGCGATGGCGGCGGCCTCGTTGAAGGCTTTCACGAGGTTGAGCGCGAGCCAAGGGTGCTTTTCCGCCAGCTCCCGACGCAGCACCATGCCGTGGTTGATCGGGTGGATGCCCGTCTTGCGCCAGTAACGGGCGCCCTCGGCGGCGACATCGGGGAACAGGGTGCGGATGGCTGGATGGTTCTTCAGGTCCACATTGCTACGGTTCACGATGGTGGCGTGACCACGATAATGGATGCAGGCGTGCAATTCGCCTGACAGCATCATGCTCGCGACGCTCTTGTCCGTCGGAATCTGGTTCACCGTGACGCCCTCGGGCGCCTTGAAGCCCGTCGCGCCGCCGTGGCTGAGCTCGGGGGTGCGCTCCATGAACCATTCGCAATCCCTGGAGGTCACGCCCCATTCATGCTCCAGCGCGCCGCGGGTCCAGAGGGCGCCGGTCTGCTGATATTCGGTGACGCCGACGCGCTTTCCCTTGAGATCCTCGGGCTTCTCGATGCCGGAATCGCGGCGCACCAGAATATGCGAATGGAAAAAGCGGCGGGTGGTGAAGATCGGCAGGCCCACGAAACGATCATCGCCCTTGGAAAGCGCGATCATGTAGGAGGACATGGACATTTCGGCCACGTCGAAATCGGCGAATTTCAGCTGGCGCCAGAAGAGTTCGGACGGGCCGACGACGCTGGGCGTCAGCTCAACGCCCTCGGCTTTCACACGGCCATCGAGAACAGGCCAGGTGCGCGGATTGGCGGCGAAGGCGATGCTGAGATTGAGCTTCATACTTGTTTCCCCCTTTGCGATGGTTTGTAGGGCCATTCGCTGACGAGGGGCAAGGGTGCAGGCTCAACCACCTTCCTGCGCCATGGGCGCACGTTCGACGCCGCCAAGATCCTCCTCGACCCATTCCGCAGGTCCGGTGCGCGTGACCTTCAGCAGCCTTTGCACGCCCTCACGCGGGCCGATTGCCATGACAAGGCGGCCGCCGATGCTGAGCTGCTCCTTGAGAGGCCGGGGAACCGCCTCCCCGCCCCCCGTCACGATGATGGCGTCGAAAGGCGCGGCTGGCGCCCAGCCGTTGGCGCCATCGGCCCGCAACACGGTGACATTGGCCCGCCCGAGTTCGGCGATGCGCGAGCCGGCGATGCGGGCGAGTTTGGGGTGGCGCTCGATGCTCCACACACGCGCCGCCAATTCGCTCAGGACCGCAGCGCCATAACCCGACCCGGAACCGATCTCGAGCACACGGTCGGTCGGGCTGATCTTCGCCGCCTGCGCCATGAGCGCGACGATGAAGGGTTGGGGGATCGTATGTCCTTCAGCAACCGGAAGCGGGCGGTCCTCATATGCGTAACCGGCGTAATCGGGATCGACGAAACGCTCGCGCGGAACGCGCCGCATGGCTTCCAAAACGCGCGGATCAGTAACGCCACGCGGTTCGATATGCTCCGCCACCATGCGATCGCGCAAAAACGTAAACTCGGCCATTCCAATCCCCACAAGCCCTAAAATAAATTCTACGAATCAAAATAAACTTGCAGATATATATTTCAACCTTAAGCGTAGTAGGCTTGATTATTACTTAAATTAAAGCTGAAACGTTGCAAAAAATAACGCCAAGACTTAGCTTTTATTTTTATGTAATGGCTAAAATTCGTGGCGTTTCTGAGGTTTGACATCAGCGGAGCCGCTGGCAAAATAACCCACAATGAAAATCCGGCGACAAGCCGGAGCCAGTCCGGGAGGACCGATGAAGCGCCTTATCCTTGTTGCAGTCGCGGCCCTTGCGAGCGGCGCCGCTCAAGCCCAATCGCCAGAGGCGTCATGGATCATGCCGGAGCTTCTAGCGGGAGCCAAAGCTGAGGGGCAAGTCACCGTCTATTCCTCGACCAACGAGCAGGAAGCACTGCCGCTCTGGAAGCTTTATGAGGACGCCACGGGCATCAAGGTCAATTATGTACGCGGCGCGGAATCGCCCCTGCATTCCAAAATCGCCATTGAAGCCCGCACCGGTCAATATTCATGGGATGTGCACAATGCGGGCACGGTGAACATGATTCCCGAAAATCTCGCGCTGGAATTCGAACCGCCAAACGCCAAGGACATCATGCCAGAAGCCCGCGGTCCCAATAAGCGTTGGTATGGCGTTTATGCCGGCTACAGCGTGCCGCAATATAACACCAATCTCGTCAAGCCCGATGAGCTGCCAAAGACATTCGAGGATTTTCTGAGCCACAAAGAATGGGTCGGCAAAGTCGCCATCGAAGGCACGGACCGCGAGTGGATGGACGCGCTCCTGAAACACTATGGGCGCGACAAGGGGCTGAAGCTGTTGCGCGACATTCAGGCGACCCTTAAGCCTGTGGTGCTCGACGGCCATTTCGCCATGGCGCGGCAGATTGCGGCTGGCGAATATCCCATCGCGCTGATGAACTATTCCATGCTGACGACGAATCTAAAGCAGCAGGGCGCGCCGACCGATTATGTCGTGCTCGATCCCGTGCATCTGTGGTTCGGCATGGTCGGCGTGAACAAGAACGCGCCGCACCCCAATGCGGCGAAGCTTGCAGCGAATTTTCTCCTGAGCCGCGAGGCGCAGGAATTTGCGGCGAAGACCGGCGGACGTGTGCCGACGCGGCTTGATGTTGAATCGAACCCCAAGGATCTGCGTCAGCGCATGGCTGAAAAGAAGATCATCTTCGAGCAGCACTCCGCCGAACAGTCGAAGGTTTCGCAGAAACTCTTCGACGAAATCTTCAAGCCGCGTTGAGGGGCGCCATCGCAAAGGCCTCAGCGATCAAGGCATAGGAGGCCTTGCGGTCGGCCATGTCATGGGCCTGCGTGAGAATGGCGATATCTTCAACGCCAAGCCGGTTTGCATAATCACGGAGCATTTGCGCGACCTGCGCGCCATCGCCGATCATGGCTTCATTCGCCAATTGATCCGCACGCGCCTCATCACCTCGCGCACGCAATTCATCAATGGCCTCTTGCGCGGGCAATAAAGGCTTGCGCACGCCGCGATCCCTGTTGATGCGCGAGAGCGCACGCGTCGCGAATATATGCCGCGCCTGCGCTTCGCTCGAAGCCGCCAAAGCAAAAACACACACGCTCGCTTGCGGCGTGGGATGACGTTCGCTTGGCTGATAATAGCGACGATAGATTTCGAGCGCCTGTTCGACGCCGCGCTCGCTGATGAAGGCGGCGAAGCAATAGGGAATGCCGAGATAGGCGGCGACCTGCGCGCCATAATCGGAACTGCCGAGCACGAAGACTTCCGGCGCGCCCGGCGTTTCAGGCGTCACGCGCAAACTTGCAAGCGCATGACCTTCTGCAAGCGGCTTGCCTGACGTCCAAGCGATGATGTCGCGCACATTCGCCGGAAAGCGTTGCACGGCGTCGTCCCCTGCAGGATTCAGCGCCCATGATGTACGCCCATCGCCGCCCGGGGCGCGGCCGAGGCCAAGATCGATGCGGCCTGGCGCTATCGACTCAAGAACACGAAACTGCTCCGCGACTTTTAGCGGCGCATAATGGGGCAGCATGACCCCCGCGGTTCCAACCCTTATGCGCGAGGTGCGCGCAGCGATGGCGGCGACGAGAATCTCCGGCGCCGAACCAACGATGCTGCGCGAGCCATGATGTTCGCTCACCCAGAAGCGTTCATAGCCCAGCGCTTCGCAATGCTCCGCCATTTCAATCGTGTCACGAATGGCGCGATCTTGCGGCGCGCCTGCGACCGTGGGCGACTGATCGAGAACCGAGAGACGAAGATCAGACACTATTTAATCGGCGGACGCGGCAGCCGCGCCTCGCCTGCCTCCATACGGAAATCATAGTTCATGGAATGCCAGACGTCCGTCACATCAGCATCCGGCGCCCCGCCGCCCTCATGGCGATCCGAATGGCCGAGCAGAGCCTTCGTGACGCCAAACTGCGCGTCGGTCTCGATGCGCGGATCATCATCGAAATAGACCTGCGAGATGAGCGTCTTGAAGCCTTCCTTGTAGGCAAGGAAATGCAGATGGGCGGGACGGAAGGGATGGCGCTCCTGCGCGATCAGCAAACGCCCGACCGGCCCACTGGTGGGAATAGGATAGCCCGAGGGCTTGACGCTGCGGAACCAGATCTCGCCATTCTCGTCGGTGGTGAACTTGCCGCGCAGGTTCATGTCGACCTGCGTCTCGTCCTGATTTTCGTAAAAGCCTTCGGCGTTCGACTGCCATGCGTCGACCTCCGCGCCGACGATGGGCGCGCCCTTCACATCCGTAAAACGCGCGCGAACGAAGAGTGGCTCGCCAACAGTCTTCGAACGCATGATGGAGGCGCCGTTCGGCGTCTTGGGATGGTTGAGCCGCCAGAAGGGGCCAAGCAGATTCTGATTGGTCTCGGTGTTGCCGTTGTCGCCATTGTTGAGCAGGCAAACGAGAGATGAGACGCCAAGCGAACCGGCCATCAGCACCACTTCATTATGGGTGTCATTGGTCCGCTGGCCCATCTCCGCGATGATGGCGCAGGCGTCCTGAAACTCGCGTTCGGTGAGGCGCACGTCGCGAATGAAGCCATGCAGATGGGTGATCAGCGACGTCATGATCTCGCGCAGACGCGGATCGGGCGTGCGCTTCATCACGTCCAACGCAAATTCGGTGAGCTGCTTCTGGTTCTCGACGATCATGTTGCCTCCGGCGAATGGTCGCGTCGGCCTCGTAGGCCGACGCTTCATTTTAAACGTGGCGATCAGCCGACGTGTTTGGCGAAGAAGTCATAGGTGCGCTGACGCGCGAGGTCAGCCGCCGCCTTGTCATAGGCGCCGCGCTCATCGCAGTTGAAGCCATGGCCCGCCGCATAGACGTAAACGGGGGTCTCAGGGCGCGCAGCCTTGACCTTCTCCACATCAGCCATGGGGATCGAATGATCGGTCTCGCCGAAATGCAGGATGGTCGGAGCGACAGGCTTCTGATCGCACATGGCGGCGACGCCTGCGCCATAATAGCCAGAGGCCGCGGCGACGCCGGGAAGGTGAACGGCTGCGGCGAAAGCGAGCGTGCCGCCCCAGCAATAGCCGACGACGCCGACCTTGCCGCCCTTGGCGGCTTCAGCCACGGCGGCCTTCACATCGAGCATGACCTTCGCATGGTCAGTCTTGGCGCGCGTGGCGATGCCCGCCTGCATGTCCGGCTGATCATAGCCGGTTTCGTAGTTCGGCTGCACACGGTCATAGAGCGCGGGCGCGACGGCGAGATAACCCTCAGCCGCATAGCGATCGGCGACCGCGCGGATGTGGTGGTTGACGCCGAAAATTTCCTGAATGACGACGACGCCGCCGCGCGGAGCGCCAGCGGGCTTGGCCACATAGGCGCTGATCTTGACGCCA
>CANGOK010000207.1 GCA_947455285.1 Beijerinckiaceae bacterium
ATGAGCGACATCATCTGCGAAAAGCGCGGCGCAGCAGGCTTCGTGCTCCTTAACCGTCCGCAGGCGCTCAATGCGCTGAACCACGACATGGTCCGGGGTCTAGGTGCCGCGTTGGCGCGCTGGGCGGAGGATCCCTCCGTGGAGCGCGTGGTGATTTCGGGCGCGGGCGGGCGGGCCTTTTGCGCAGGTGGCGACATTCGCCTCATGCATGAGCTTGGCGTGAGTGGCCGCCATGCCGAGCAGCTCGAATTTTACCGCGAGGAATATCGCCTCAACCAGCGCATCGCCCGCTATCCCAAGCCCTATGTCGCCCTGCTCGATGGCTATGTCATGGGCGGGGGCGTCGGCGTCTCCATCCATGGCTCGCACAGGATCGCTGGCGACGGCCTCGTCTTCGCCATGCCGGAAGTCTCCATCGGCTTCTTCCCTGATGTGGGCGCCACCTATTTCCTGCCGCGCCTTCCTGACGGCGCGGGCGCCTATCTTGGCGTGACCGGCGCGCGGATCGGGGCGGGGGACGCTGTGGAGCTGGGCCTCGCCACGTCCTATGTCCCCTCGGTCCGTTTCGCCGATCTCGCCAAGGCGCTGGAGGCCTCGGGCGACACCAACGCCATCATCGCCGGTTTCTCCGCCGCCGCGCCGGAAGGCAAGCTTGGCCCTCATCGCGACCTAATCCGCGAGGCCTTCGGCCCCGGCGGCGTCGCTCATCTTCTACTCGCGCTGGAGGATGCCGCCGCGAAGGGCTCTGCTTTCGCTGAGGAGACGCTGGCCTTGCTTAAGGCCAAATCGCCCACCAGTGTCGCCATTGGCCTGCGTCAGATGGCGGAAGGCCGCGATGTTGATATTGAGACCTGCTTGCAGATCGAGTTCCGCATCGTGTCCCGAATTTGCCGGATGGCGGATTTCTACGAGGGTGTGCGCGCGGTGATCATCGACAAGGACAATAAGCCGAGCTGGAATCCTGCACGGCTCGACGAGGTCGACGCTCGCAGCGTCGAGTCTTGTTTCGCCCCCCTTGGCGCAGATGAGCTGACCTTCGCAGAGGGCAGGGCGCAATGATGAAGCTTGGCCGCGCTCAGGATGGGGATCGCTCGGAGTCGATCGACCTTGGTCCAAATTCGCAGCAGCGCCAGGATGACCGCTGGGGCTTCATGCTCGTGGTGTTCATGCGGGTCGTGGCGGTGCTGTGGCTATTTCAGGGGCTGACGCACTGGAAGATCATTCTCGCTCCCGAAGTCGCTCCCCTTGACGCCCTGCCGGGCCATGTGGCTGCGGCCATCGTCTTTTTCGCAGTGACGGATCTTCTTGCCGCGGTCGGCCTCTGGCTCGCAGCGGCCTGGGGCGGGGTGCTATGGCTCTTCTCCGCCTGCGCGGGCATCATCATCACGCTGTTCATGCCCGACTTTCAGGTCGGCGGTCTTTTGATGGTGCTTGTCAGCCTTTGCCTGATCGTCGTTTATTTCATCCTCACGTGGAATGCGGCGCAAGAACGCGACTAGTCTTCAGGGTTCATTTACCAAGACTTCCGAAATCCCATCATGCTTAACGCCATCGGTCGTTCGCGTTTAGGTTTGTTCACCATGTCCGTGGATGGTGGATCCTGTTTTCAGGCATCTGAACAGGGTTTCGAACATGCTGGCTACAGAGGTTGAGGCGCACAAGATCCGCCCTGCCTATCTAGAGGCGTTGACGCTTGTTGAGCGGCTGCATCGGCGTTTGCTTGATGTGGTCAAGGACGAGTTCGATCGCCGGGGCTCCTACGACATCACCCCGGTGCAAGCGCTCCTGCTCTACAACATCAACGACGATGAACTGACCGCAGTGGAGTTGCGCACGCGCGGGTACTATCTCGGCGCCAACGTCTCCCATAATGTGAAGAAGCTGGTCGAGGCGGGCTACTTGCATCACGCCCGCGCCGGGAACGACCGTCGCAATGTCCGCATCAGCCTGACCCAAAAGGGCCGGGATGTTCACGACATCGTGGCCTGCCTCTACGAGAAGCATCTCGCGACTGTCGAGCGAATCGGTGGAGTGTCCTGCGACGAGTTTTCGGTCCTGAATCAGTCGCTCACTCGGCTTGAGCGCTTCTGGACCGACCAGATTCGGTACCGCCTATGACCGCCCGGGCTTACCCAGCGTCGCCCTTTTGCAACAGTGGTCGTTGGAAAAGGGTGTCCATGGCGGGATTATGCCGCGGCGCCACAAAACAGCCTGACTGTTCGTTCCTTTTTAAGGTTACGCATGTTAGGTCAAAGCTCGTATCCGGGGTGCGAATCTTGGGTAAAGCGCTGCAAAATCCGCAGGTTCCGGCGTCGGTCGCCGTGAAAATGCGAAATCGCCTTCAGCGACTGTGCGATTGGAGCGGTCAGTGAAAAAGACGAATTATTCCCTTTCCCGGCGCGTTTTCGCGCAGGGTCTCGCCACCACGAGCCTGGCGGCCTTTATTGCGGGGCTTCATGGCCGCGCGGCTTCGGCTGCTCCTGCGGATGGCTTCGCCGCTCAGGCTGAGTGGGAGCAAAAATACGACGCGGACGCCGCCCTGCAGGTGAAGCGCACCGTCACCCCGCTGCTGTCGCAGCAGACCGTTGCGATGACCGAAGCCGCCATCCAGCAGTATCGCGATCTTGTGGCCCGTGGCGGCTGGCAGGGCGTGGCTGCGGGCCAGACCCTGAAGGTCGGCTCAAACGGCGCCGTGGTCGTCGCGCTGCGCAAGCGCCTCATGGTGACGGGCGACCTCGATGAGGCCGTGGGCCTCTCGCCTGTGTTCGATTCCTACGTTCAGGCCGCCGTGCGCCGCTTCCAGGCCCGTCATGGCATCAACGCCACCGGCGTCGTCGCCCAGCAGACCTTCCAGGCCCTCAACGTGCCTGCGCAGGATCGCCTGCGCCAGCTTGAGCTCAACCTGGTGCGCCTGCGCAGCTTCTCCGCCAACCTTGGCTCGCGCTTCATCACCATGAACATCCCGGCCGCCGCCGTGGAGACCGTCGAGAACGGTCAGGTCTATAGCCATCACGCCGCGGGCGTCGGCAAGATCGATCGCCAGTCGCCGGTCATGCAGGCCAAGGTGGTTGAGATCAATTTCAACCCCTTCTGGACCGTGCCCGTCTCGATCATCCGCAAGGATCTGATCCCCAAGATGCAGGCGGATCCGAACTATCTGACCGACAACAAGATCCGCGTGATCGACAAGTCGGGCGCCGAAGTGCGGCCGTCCGCCGTCAACTGGAATTCCATGGATGCGGTGAACTATCGCTTCCGTCAGGATCCTGGCGCAGACGTCAATTCGCTCGGCGTGGTGCGGGTGAACATCCCCAACCCCCATGGCGTCTATATGCACGACACCCCGGCCAAGGGCGTGTTCGGCGACGATTACCGCTTCGTCTCCTCGGGCTGCGTGCGCGTGCAGAACATCCGCGATTACGTGGCCTGGATCCTCAAGGACACCCCCGGCTGGGATCGTGACCACATCGATGAGGCGATCCGCTCCGGCGCCCGCCTCGACGCGCGCCCTGTGGCGCCCGTGCCGGTCCACTGGGTCTATGTGACGGCCTGGGCGAACGACGGCATCGTCCAGTTCCGCGAGGACATCTATCAGCGCGATGGCTTCGGCTCGGCCGTGGCCGCCCTGCAGCCTGCGCTCCAGCCCGAGCAGGCCCCGAATCGCGACCCCCGCGCGGGCGCGGTCCAGAGCAGCGGCTTGCTTGACCCGATGGGCGACGACTGAGCCATTCCTCACCGCTTTCAAAGGCCCGGCTCCCCAGCCGGGCTTTTTTATTGGCGACAGTCCCGTATGGGGATGACGCGCCGCCTTCCACCATTGCGAGCGTCATGCTAAGGGCAGGGCGCCTTGAGGGCGGGCCTGCTACATCTTGTGATGGCTTCGGGCCAGTCCGTTCCTTCGCCAGCGCCTCCCGCGCCGCCTGTCGGCGCCCGAACCCATTGGGGTTGAAATGACATCCAACAGCTTCTTCGCCGCTTCGCTCGCCCAGTCCGATCCCGAGATCGCCCGCTCGATCGATCTTGAACTCGGTCGTCAACGTGACGAGATCGAGCTGATCGCGTCGGAAAACATCGTCTCGCGCGCCGTGCTTGAGGCGCAAGGTTCGGTGATGACGAACAAATATGCGGAGGGCTATCCGGGCCGCCGCTACTATGGCGGCTGCCAGTTCGTCGACATCGCCGAGAAGCTGGCGATCGACCGCGCCACCCAGCTCTTCGGCTGCAGGTTCGCCAATGTGCAGCCCAATTCCGGCAGCCAGGCGAATCAGGCGGTCTTCCTCGCCTGCCTGAAGCCGGGCGACACGTTCATGGGCCTTGATCTGGCTGCCGGCGGCCATCTCACCCATGGCTCCGCCGTCAACATGTCCGGCAAGTGGTTCAAGCCCGTCAGCTATGGCGTTTCGCCCGAAACCCAGCGCATCGACATGGACGAGGTCGAGCGCATCGCGCATGAGCACAAGCCCAAGCTCATCATCGCCGGCGGCTCGGCCTATGCGCGCGTCTGGGATTTCCCCCGCTTCCGCGCCATCGCGGACGCCGTCGGCGCGGTCTTCCTCGTGGATATGGCCCACTTCGCCGGCCTCGTGGCGGGCGGCGCCCATCCCTCGCCGTTTCCCCACGCCCATGTGGTGACGACGACCACTCACAAGACCCTGCGCGGTCCGCGCGGCGGCATGATCCTCACCGATGACGAGGATATGGCGAAGAAGATCAACTCGGCGATCTTTCCGGGCTTGCAGGGCGGTCCGCTCATGCATGTCATCGCCGCCAAGGCGGTCGCCTTCGGCGAGGCCCTGCGCCCCGAGTTCAAGGCCTATGCCCGCCAGATCGTCGATAACGCCCATGCGCTGGCTTCGGCCATCACCGCTGGCGGCTTCGACCTCGTCACCGGCGGCACCGACAATCACCTGATGCTCGTCGATCTCCGCTCGAAGAAGCTCACCGGCAAGGCGGCGGAAGCGGCCCTCGGGCGCGCCCACATCACCTGCAACAAAAACGGCATTCCCTTCGATCCCGAAAAGCCGATGGTGACCTCGGGCATCCGCCTTGGCACGCCGGCGGCCACCTCGCGCGGCTTCGGCGTCGCCGAGTTCACCGAGGTCGGCAAGCTCGTCGTCGAGACGCTCGATGGCCTCGCGAAGAATGGCGAGGCGGGCAATGGCGATGTCGAGACCTCGGTGCGTGCGCGCGTCACCGATCTGACGAAGCGTTTCCCGATTTACTGATAAAGCCCCGGTCGGGGAGGAACTGATCCATGCGTTGCCCCTATTGCGGCAGTCTGGAAACACAGGTGAAGGACTCGCGCCCGACGGACGACGCCTCGTCCATCCGTCGGCGCCGCGTCTGCCCTGATTGCGGCGGACGCTTCACCACCTTCGAGCGTGTGCAGCTGCGCGAGCTCATGGTGCTGAAGAAGTCCGGCCGCCGCGTGCCCTTCGACCGCGAGAAGCTGATGCGCTCCATCGACATCGCGCTGCGCAAGCGCAGCGTCGACGCCGAGCGGGTCGAACGCATGGTCAATGGCGTGGTGCGTCAGCTCGAAAGTCAGGGCGATCCCGAAGTCACGAGCGACCGCATCGGCGAGCTCGTCATGGAAGGCCTGCGCCTGCTCGATGGCGTCGCCTATGTGCGTTTCGCCTCGGTCTATCGCAACTTCCGCGAAGCAGCCGACTTCGGCGCCATCGTCGATGAACTCGCCGGCGACGATACGGAGCCCGAGCCCAAGGCGAAGGCGAAGCCCCGGCGTGAGAGCGCACCGGGAGGCGCATGAGTTCGCGTTTCGACATCGACGCCGCGCCTG
>CANGOK010000208.1 GCA_947455285.1 Beijerinckiaceae bacterium
GTGATGCGCCCGGCGCGATAAAGATCCATCAAGCCTTCGGTCAGCATCTCCGTATGAACGCCAAGGTCGCGCGCGCCGCTTTCCAGCAATTGCGAACAAACCGCGTTGGGCATGCCGCCAATGCCGATCTGCAGACAGGCGCCATCCTCGATCTCGCCCGCGATGAGCTTTCCGACGGCGACATCAACATCCGTGGCTGGCGGGTTTGGCGCTTCCGGCGCGCCCCGCTCATCACCTTCAATGATGAAATCGACCTCGCTGACATGCAGCCCGTTGGACTCGCCAAAAACATAGGGAAGGCCGTCGCTCACCTCGACGATGACAAGCCTGGCGCGTTCGGCAATGGCGCTATGCCAGAGGTTGGCGGCGCTGAAATTAAAATAGCCGTTTTCATCCATGCGGCAGGTCTTGAAGACGACCACATCGACGGGGGGAATGAAACGTCGGTAATAATCAGGAATCTCCCCCAGATTCACCGGAATGTAATGCGCGCGGCCTGCGTCATGATGCTTGCGGTCATAGCCTGAGAAATGCGTGCTGAACCAATGGAAATGATTCCCTTTGGGGTCACATTCCAGCACCGCTCGTGGACGCAGGGAGATGCAGGACCGGATCTTGACGTCGCGCAGTTCATCCCTGCGCGCCGCCAGCGCATTGTCGAACATATCAGGTTGGCAAAGGGTGATGCCGTAATCAAGCCACATGCCCGATGAGACGAAGCGGGCGGCCTCGTCGGCTGTCAGCACGCGCGCCTTGTTGGCGGCCGTTCGCATCCGCATGACCCCCTCCCCTGCTCCCCGCGGAACCCTTCCTTCTGCAGAAGGCGCCAACGGTTCTTTTCATACGATCCGAAACACACTATTGTCAAGATTATGTTGCAGCAAATTTCTAAAAAAGGCGAAGCCATGCGGCTCAGCCCCGTCTCATGTGCTGTGCTCGGGCTCATCGGCCTGCGCGGCCCATCGACATCCTACGAGCTTAAACGGGCGGCCTCGCGCACCATCGCCTATTTCTGGCCATTTCCTCATTCGCAGCTCTACAGCGAGCCAAAGCGCCTCGCCGCAGCCGGATTGCTCATGGAGTGGAGGGAAAGCGGCGGGCGCAACCGCAAGGTTTATTCGCTGACGGACGAAGGGCGGCTGGCCCTGACGCGTTGGCTCTCAAATACGCCCGAAGAAGTCTATGAGCTGCGCGACATGGCGCTGCTGCAGCTCCAGTTCTTCGAATTCGCCAGCCGCGAAGCGATGATTGATCTTGCGCGCCAACAGAGCGCGCTGCACCACACGCGGCTCGCCACCTATCATGAAATCGCGGCGCGGCATGAGGCGCGGCATGGCGGCAGGCGACGCATGGCGGGCCTGCGCTTAGGCGTGCTCATGGAGCAAGCCTTCATCGCGTTCTGGGATGAAATCGCGGAAAACCCTCCTAAGCCATAGAGGGGCGCAGGAGGGGCTTGAATCACTTCACCGCGTTGATCTGAATGAGTTCGCCGAGCTGCTTCTCATCTAGCGGCGCATTGATGAATTTGAACTGCACCGCATCCTGCATCGCCTCGGGGATGCCCCGGACCTCCTCAATCTGCAGGCTCTCCTTGGGGATGAAATCCGCCAGCATGGCCCGCACCGAAGCCTCGGGCAGGTTGGTGATGGCGATATATTTTTTCACGGCGTCGTCAGAGGCGTACATCCAGTCGAGCACCTCGCGATAAGCGCGCAGGTAGCGCACGAAGAGATCCTTCTTCTTCTCCAGCGCCTGCGCATTGGCGATCTGCACGCGGATCGTCTGCTTGCGCAGATGCTCGAGATCGCTGAGGCGTCCGATCATGCGGATGTCGCCCTTGGCGAGAACGTCGAGATTGAAGGGCGCCACGCACCAGCCGATGTCTACCTGCCCCGTCATGGCCTGTGTGGTGGTGCTGACCGCATCGCCGGTCGCCGTGGGCTTCATGTCCTTCAGGCCATATTCAGCCATGAACCGCAGCGCGCCGACCTGCGTTGACGAGCCCGCTGTCGAATAGGCGATGGTCTTGCCATTGGCTTCGCGCAGGGACGTGATCGGCGACTTCGCGGGCACGTAATAAAAGATCTCGCGAGAGCCCGTGGAGCTTGCGCCGATGATGCGCACCGGCGCGCCTTTCGAAAAAGCGCCGAAGGTGCCTGCAAGCCCTGCGCTCAGGCCCACATCCACAGCGCCCGAGATGACAACCTGCATCGTCTCGCCGCCGCCAGACGTGTAGATGATGTCTAGGTCGAGACCGTGCTTCTGGAAGATGCCCGCCTGCTTGCCAAGCTCGGGGATCGCCCCTTCCCAGCTGCCGCGATTGGGCGATGCGACGCGGAAGGCGTCGGCCGCCGCCGCGACATTCACAAGGCCGACGAGAGCGATGAGGCTCGCTGCGAATTTGCGCATGGACATATCGTTTCCCCCTGATCAGGCGATGGCGCGCAGCTGCGGCGCATTGTTTTGGAGATGAGGCATCACTTCGCTTGCGAACAGGCGAATGTTCTTCTCCGTTAGGTCAGCCGGCAAGGTCGCGATCTGCAACATGGCCATCAGATGGCCGAAACCCATCTCCTTCTGACAATGTTCGATGCGCTGACGCACGGTCTGCGGGCTGCCCACGAGGATCATGCCATTGTCGATCAGCGTGTCGATGGTGGAGCTGGTGCGGTTCTTGAACTTCATCTCCATCAGCGTCTTTGTCGAGGAGATCGACGAATAGCCGGGCGGCAGACGCATTTCGATGGATGGGAAGCGCAAGAATTTATTGAAGAAGACTTCGATATGTTCCTTCAACTCGCGTCGTGCGATTTCGTCGGTCTCGGCCACATAAGTCGGGATCGCCCAGCCAAGCTGCGAGGGCTGCGCCTCATAGCCGTTCTTCTCCGCTTCATCACGATAGGCCTTGAAGGCTTTCACGGCCACCGGATAGGGACTGAAGGTCTGGAGATAAGTATATTTACGCTCCGCCGCCGCGCACCAGACGATGGTCTCCATGCTGCCTTGCGAGGGAATCCACACGGGCGGATGGGGCGTTTGCACAGGACGCGGCCAGAGGTTCACATAATCGAATTGATAGTGCTTGCCCTGATAGCTGAAGGGGCCAGTCTCGGTCCAGGCCTTCAGGATCAGCTCGTGCGCTTCATAGAAGCGTTCATGAGAGAAGGTCGGATTGACGCTGTTGGAAAAATATTCCGAACCAATGCCACGCACGAAGCCCGTGATGATGCGCCCGCCACTCATATGATCGAGCATGGCGAATTCTTCCGCGATCATGACGGGGTTGTTCACCAGCGGCAGGGCGCGGCCAAGAATACAGATCTTCGCCTGTTTCGTGGAACGCGCGAGCGCCGCGGCGATGAGATTGGGCGCAGGCATAAGTCCATAGGCGGTTTGATGATGCTCGTTGACGCAAACGCCATCAAAGCCCAGCTGATCCGCCAGCTCCAACTCGCCGATATAGCGATTATAAAGCTTCATGCCCTTGGCTGAATCAAAGCAACTATTGGGGATCGTCACCCAAGCCGAATTATATTTGTCGGACTCGGCGATATCGAGATCGCCATAAGGCATCAAATGGAAGAAATAGACTTGCATCACTTCACTCCCTCGATGAAGGCGATCATGTCGCGCGCAACCTCTGCGCCGCGCTCTTGCGGAATGGCGTGGCCGCAGCCCTGCTGTGACTTGAACTGCGCGCCTGCGATCTCGCGCATGAAGATCTCATGGGTTGAAAAAGGAAGAATCTTATCTTCGACGCCCCATGTGATGTAGGTCGGCACGTCCACGCGATGCAGCCAATGCGGCAGGGTCACGCTCGCCATGCGCGGCGTCCATGCGAGACGCGCAAGCCCCGCCCTGTTCTGCAAGGTGATGTCGAGCGGTTGCTCCGCGCGCGCAGCGATCTCCTTGTCCGCGAGCGCCTGATCATGAAACAGCGCGCGCACGCCTTCTTCGCCCGACAGTAGAAACACATCGACCGCAGGCCGTTGCTTGGGCATGACGCCCGCGGGCGCAAGAAGGGACAGACTTGCTATTGCGGAGGTGGAGCGGGTGGCCGCCTCCGCAGCGATCCAGCCGCCGATGGAATGGCCAGCGAGATGCAGCTTATCGCCCCCGAGCGCGGCGATGAGATCAAGCGTGAAGAAAGCGGCGTCGCTCACGCTCATCATCCAGTCGGGAATGAGGGAGCGGCTGAAACCTGGGATTTCCGGCGCCATGACTTGGAATCGCTGCGCCAGCGTCTCAAGCAGCGGATCGGCCGAAGGCCCGTCGATTCCATGAAGGAACAGCAGCACCGGCCCTGTCCCCGCTTCCAGCATTCGGACATTCGTTCCACGAACGTCCAGCACAGTTTCCCGCATTGCGCGATTTCCCCCTGACTGTTTGGATGCAGTCTAGTCAGGGGCGGGGGGTTGTTCAACCTTCGGCTAACGGGCGCCACCCGCGTCCAATCCTCACAAACGGGTTACGAAGCGCTTGTCTTCGCCCTGAATAATTGCAAAGCTTATGTTTTGGCGCATTTTTCCGGCGAGCAGAAATCAGCCCTGCGAGCCTCAAAATTTTATGATCGCCGGGGACAGCCAGTTGACTTACAAATCAACCGAAGCACATATTCTGAGACTGGAAAGAGGCGGTCGGCTCATCGCGTTTGAGCTAGCGTTTGAAGTAGGCGACACTCATCGTCGGCGATTGTGGCTTCATCCCTTGGTCGCGCAGTGGGTCAGTCATCCGGGAACTGGTGAAAGGGAACGCCGCTATTTCGATGCAGTCCGCGCCTTTCTAAAGACTTTTGTTATCGGTGCAGATTTTGACAATGACGCCTGGCTACGAAAACTGAACACAGACTTTGGCGCATGGTAGGAATTCAGGGTCGCGTTCCACCCGCATCATCGGCTCATCGGCGGATTTCTGCGCCCCGGCGAATTCGTCATTCTGACGCAAGAAACGCGAAAGAACCTCGACCAAAAAGG
The DNA here is from genome assembly GCA_947455285.1 of Beijerinckiaceae bacterium. Lineage (GTDB taxonomy): Bacteria > Pseudomonadota > Alphaproteobacteria > Rhizobiales > Beijerinckiaceae > Terripilifer. The sequence goes on from CANGOK010000208.1 coordinate 4,974, forward strand.
CTTCGCGACGAAGATAAGCCAAGCAGCGAAGCTCTGGAAAATGCTTTCCTTCGACAACCGGCCATTGACGGCCCAACGCTCATTCCTTCTGGAGGACTTCGCACATGACGATGAATGACATCAGACGGAGCGAAGGTGCGGTGAAGGCGGACGCTCGCCTGAAACTCTTCTTCACCCTTCAAAAAGCATGGAAACGCCGCAGCGCCGAAGGCATGACCGCCAAGGATCTCGCAGCCCTTCTCAATCGCGACAAGGCCTATGTGTCGCGCGTGCTCAATGGACGCACGCCGACGATCACGATTGAGACGCTAGCGCTGTTTCTCGATCGCCTCGGCCATCGCCTTGAGGTGGACTGCATCGCTGCGGAGGATATTCCAACGACCAACGTGGACGCACGCCCCAAGCGGATGCAGCGAACATCTTCAGGCCGCGAAGCCGCCGAATAATTAATTCAACGGCGACCACGACGGATCGGACCCAAACGACGGCGTCGGCACCTGAAACTCCGCGCGGCCGAAAACGTCGGCCATATAAAGCTTCGGACCGCCCTGCCCGCCGCCTTCGCGGAAGAACATCACATAGAGGCCGTTGGGCGCCCAAGTCGGCCCCTCGTTGTGGAAGCCTTCGGTCAGCATGCGTTCGCCAGACCCATCGGGCTTCATCACGCCGATGCCGAATTGGCCGCCCTTCTGGCGGGTGAAGGCGATGAAGTCGCCCTTGGGCGACCAGACCGGCGTCGAATAACGCGCGCCTTCGTTATAGGAGATGCGCTTGGCGCCGCCGCCGCCACCGCCCATCACATA
>CANGOK010000209.1 GCA_947455285.1 Beijerinckiaceae bacterium
GATCGGGCGACCGATGGGCTGGTCGGGATAGGCTGCGTCGTTGAAGAGATCGAAGACGAGATCGTCGGGCGTATCATGCGCCTCGCCGATCTCCTGCGTGATGACGCCCTTCTCGCGCTCCAGCTCCGCAGGATCGAAGGCGCTGTCGGTGAGGATGTCCGAGAGGATGTCGAGGGCGAGGCCACTGTCCTGCGCCAGAAGTCGCGCCTGATAGGATGTGTATTCGACGCTGGTTGCCGCGTTGAGGTCGCCGCCCGCGCTCTCGATCTCTTCGGCGATGGCGCGCGCATTGCGTCGGCGCGTGCCCTTGAAGGCCATGTGTTCGAGCAGGTGGGAGATCCCATGCTCCTGCTCGCTCTCGTTGCGGGCGCCCGCGCCGAGCCAGATACCAAGCGACACCGTTTCGATCTCGCGCATCGCATGGGTGACGATGCGCAGGCCCGATGGCAGGGTCGTGATTTCGACGCTCATCGCGCTCCGTTTCCTGCGGCACGCGCACGGCCCTTCACAAAGGCCTCGATAGCGGCCTGATCGTTCGGCAGAACCGTGAAATGTTCCTTGCGATCGAGCAGACCTTCCATATGGGCGGGCAGGGGCGTACGTACGCCTGCGGCTGCAAAGACCGCATCGCCGAATTTTGCGGGATGGGCCGTGCCCAGCGCCACCATCGGCACATGCGGCGCCTTGGCGAGAGCCTTGCGCGCGCCATGCACGGCGACGGCGGTATGCGGGTCCAGCAGATAGCCCGCTTCCTTGTAGACGCGGCCGATCTCCTTGGCGGTTCCAGTCTCGCCTGTGCGCAGGGCGTCGAATTCATTGCGGATGCGCGCGAGCGGGCTAGGCGCAATTTCAAAGCGGCCGCCCTGCGAGAGCGCGCCCATGAGGCCGCGCACGACCGAAGCGTCGCGGTCGCAGGCGTCGAAAAGAAGGCGCTCGAAATTCGACGACACCTGAATGTCCATCGAGGGAGAAGACGTCGCGTGCACGCCCTTCACCTCATAGGCGCCGCTGTCGAGGGTGCGGGCGAGAATGTCGTTCTCATTGGTGGCGATGACGAGGCGATCGATCGGCAAGCCCATGCGCTTGGCGATGTAGCCCGCAAGAATGTCGCCGAAGTTGCCCGTGGGCACTGTGAAGGACACTTTGCGATGCGGACCGCCGAGCACGGCTGCGCTGGTGAAATAATAAACGGTCTGCGCCACGACGCGGGCCCAGTTGATGGAGTTCACGCCCGACAGGCGCAGGCCGTCGCGGAATTCGTGATGATTGAACAGGCCCTTCAGGATCGCCTGGCAGTCATCGAACGTGCCCTCGACGGCGATGGTGTGCACGTTGGGCGCATCGACCGTCGTCATCTGGCGGCGCTGCACGTCCGACACGCGCTGGTGCGGATACATGATGAAGACATCGACCTGTTCGAGGCCGCGGAAGGCTTCGATGGCGGCGGCGCCCGTATCGCCCGAGGTCGCGCCAACGATGGTGGCGCGCTCACCGCGGGCCTTGAGCACATGATCCATCATGCGCCCCAACAGCTGCATCGCCACATCCTTGAAGGCGAGCGTGGGGCCGTGGAACAGCTCCAGCACAAAGAGGTTGTCGCCGATCTGCGCCAGCGGCGTCACAGCCGGATGGCGGAACGTGGCGTAGGCGGCTTCGAGCATGGCGGTGAAATCGGCGGACCCGATGTCGTCGCTCATGAAGGGGCTGATGACGTCCTTGGCCACTTGCGCATAGGGGCGCCCGGCGAAGCCCGCGATGGTTGCGGCGTCGAGGGACGGATAGCTCTCCGGCACATAGAGGCCGCCGTCGCGGGCGAGCCCGGCGAGGAGCGCTTCGGTGAAGGAGAGGGTGGGGGCTTCGCCACGGGTCGAATGATAGCGCACGCTGGATCCTGCTGGTGGATGCAATTGGGTGGGGTCTAGCACAAATCCGGCGCGCGCACAGAGTCTGCGAGATGGCGCCAGCCTCGCCCATGGTCTATGCAGGGACCGCTGAAGTTTGCGAGGACCCATGGCGGAAGAATCAGCGACGGCGCCCGATAAGGGCAAGGGATTGGCGGCCAGCGTCTGGCTCAAGACCCTGCCGGCGGTCTTCGTCTTCCTGTGGTCTACCGGCTTCGTGGCGGGCAAATACGGCATGCCTCATGCCGGGCCGTTCACTTTTCTGGCCCTCCGGTATCTTTTCGTCATTGTGCTGCTGACCGGTGTGGCGCTGGCCATGGGCGCGCCCTGGCCCAAGCGCCGGGAAATCGGCCCCATCGCCCTTTCGGGCCTTTTCGTCCACGCAGGCTATCTTGGCGGGGTGTTTGCTGCGCTTTCGGTTGGCGTCGAGGCGGGGGTTATTTCGCTCGTCGCCGGGCTTCAGCCAGTGCTGACGGCGGCTCTGGCGGGGCCGCTGCTGGGCGAGATCGTCACGCGGCGCCAATGGGTCGGCCTCGTCATGGGCCTCGCCGGTGTGACGCTGGTGGTCTGGACCAAGCTGGGGCTGGGCCTTGGCACGCCGCTCGGCATGGGCTTCGCGATCTTCGCCATGATCTCCATCACCGCAGGCACCCTGCTGCAGAAGCGCTATGGCTCGGTCATGGATCTGCGCACGGGCTCGGTCATCCAGTTCGTGGCCTCCGCCATCGTCACGCTCCCCATCGCCATCTTCGTCGAAGGTTTTAGAGTCGAGTGGACAGTGGATTTCATGATGGCGCTGGCGTGGCTGTGCCTCGTCCTGTCGATCGGCGCCATCACGGCCATGTATGTGCTGATTCGACGGGGCGCCGCCTCGGAAGTCGCGAGCCTTTTCTTCCTCGTGCCCCCGACCACGGCGGTGATCGCCTGGTTGATGTTCCACGAAACGCTGGACACGCTGTCGCTCTGCGGCATGGCGCTGGTGGTCATGGCGGTGGCGCTGGTGACGTATAAGGGCAAACGCTAGAGGAGGTCGCATGACGGACGAGCCGAAGCGAAGTGATCCTTTTTTCACGCCGGAAATGACCCTCGAAGATCTGCGAAGAATTGTTGACGAGGCTCGCGCCGGTGGCGTGAGTAACCAGACTCTCGAAAATATTATCGCAGATGGCGATCGCGTAGCGAAGGCGCGGGACTTTTATCGGGAATAGTCACCCCCTCCGCCGCCTCCATACGAAATACCCGAACACCGCGACGAGCGTGCCTGCCAGCCCAAACCATGTGCCTGCGTATGACAGGTGGTTGTTGGGTATGTCGACGACGGTGGCGCCGCCTGCGGGCGCTCCGGGCGGTGCGGCATGGGCGTCTTCATCTAGGGAGAAGGGGGCGGGGTTCGGCAGCCCCAGCGCCGCCGATATGGCGAGGGGATCACGCGTGTACCACTGGCCCTTCGCCGGGTCGTCCGTAGGGGTGAAGGAATTACGGTCCTCTGGCGCGCGCAGCAACCCGGTGAGGGTCACTTCCTGTCCGCGTTGCGGATCGGGCCTGCTTGACGGCTCCTTGTTCGCAAGGGGAATAAAGCCCCGGTTGACCAGCACGCTTGAGCCATCGGCGAGCAGCAGGGGCGACATGATCCAGTAACCCGGCTGCGCCGATCCTTGTCCGACCTTGCCAGCGCCCCGGAAGATCAGCGCCTCGCGCGTTGGATCGAGGCGGCCGGTGACGCTCACATGGACATAGTCATAGTCCAGCGGTTTCAGGCTCGGCCATGTGGCGGGCAAAGGCAGGGGGGCCGGCGGCGCGTTGCTCCGCGTGTCCATCTGCGCGATCAGCGCCTCCTTCCATTGCAGGCGCTCGACCTGCCAGAACCCCAGCGACATGAGGATGGCGAAGACGATCAGCGCAAAGACGCCGGCGATCCACGGAAAACCTTGAGTGAAAGGGGCGGCCTGATCCCTCACGTCACTTCTCCAACTGTCCCAGCCCCGCCTTGTTGCGATATTGCAGGGCGAGGAGCACGCCCTTGAGCGGGCGCAACATGCCAAGGCAGACGATCAGGGTCAGTGGGAGGAAGATCGCAAGATGCACCCACATGGGCGGCTCATATTTCACCTCGACCACTAGCGCGGCGCCGACCACGATGAAGCCTGCGAGCAGCATGACCATGATGGCCGGGCCATCGCCGGAATCCGCGAAGCTGTAGTCAAGGCCGCACGCCTCGCAGCCGGGGGCGATTTCCACGAAACCCCTGAACAGCTTGCCACCGCCGCAGCGCGGACAACGGCCGAGGGTTCCCGTGACGTAAGGAGATGGCGGCGCATCGTTGGCGTGGCGCATATCAGGCTCCGTGAAACGAAAAAGGGCGGCATGAAGCCGCCCTTCCTTAACGCTGATCCGATGGTTCAGTGGCCGTGGGCGATATGCGCGCCCACGGAGGCCCAGACGTAGATGCAGGAGAAGAGGAACAGCCAGACCACGTCAACGAAGTGCCAGTACCAGGCCGCGAATTCGAAGCCCAGGTGATGGTTGGGCTTGAACTGGCCAGCCATGACGCGGAACAGGCAGACGAGCAGGAAGATCGTGCCGACGAGCACATGGAAGCCGTGGAAGCCGGTCGCCATGAAGAAGGTCGCGCCGTAGATCGATCCCTTGAACGCGAAGGGAGCGTGGCCGTATTCATAGACCTGCACGCAGGTGAAGAGCGCGCCGAGCAGGATGGTGAGGATGAGGCCCTTCTTCACGCCAGCGCGATCATCATGCAGCAGGGCGTGATGGGCCCAGGTGACGGTGGTGCCGGAGGTCAGCAAAAGCAGCGTGTTGAGAAGGGGCAGATGCCAGGGGTCGAGAACCTCGACGCCCTTGGGCGGCCAGATGCCGCCGGTGAACTCGACGCGCGAGACTTGAATTGCCTCGTTCGTGAAAAGGCTGGCGTCGAAGAAGGCCCAGAACCAGGCCACGAAGAACATCACTTCAGAAGCGATGAAGAGGATCATGCCGTAGCGATGGCTGATCTGCACGACGCGGGTGTGGTCGCCGGTCTCAGCTTCATGGATGATGTCGCGCCACCAGGCGGCGGCCACATAGATCAGGCCGATGATGCCGGCGCCGAACACGAAGGAGCCAGCCTTCATGCCGCCGACGGCCATGCCCTTCATCCACATGATGAGGCCGACCGCCGACATGAAAGCGAAGATCGACGCGACCAGCGGCCACGGGCTCGGATTGACGAGATGGTAGTCGTGGTTCGGTTTCGCGTGGCCGTCCGACATTGTTTGTCCCTTTATCCCCTTCAGGCCGTCGCCGGCCGTTCGCTTCAGTCCTCGCCGCCGGTGAGGGCGACGTTGTTTAGAGTTTCGGTTGGCTCGTCCCTGCGTCAGCCCGGGCTCCGGACTGCTTTTTGGAGGCGAAGAAAGTGTAAGAAAGCGTTACGCCTTCAACTCCCGCCATGACCTCGTCTTTTTCGAGGGCTGGGTCGAGATAGAAGACGACAGGCCATTCGGCGCTTTCGCCAGGCCCCAGCGTCTGCTCGCTGAAGCAGAAGCAGGAGATCTTGTTGAAGTAGAGCCCCGACTGGTCGGGCGCGACATTATAGACCGCGGTTGCAGTCCACTGGCGATCCGAGGTGTTGGTCACCTTGAAGAAGACTGTCTGCGTCTCTCCGGTGCGCGCCTTGAGGACGGGAATCTCGGGCTCGAAGGTCCAGGGCAGACCCTTGCCGACATTGGCGTCGAAGCGCACGGTCAAGGTGCGCTCGCCACGGGTCGCCGAACCCTGGGTGGCGACCTGCGTGGTCCCGCCGTAACCTGTCATCTTGCAGAAGATCTGGTAGAGCGGCGCCGCCGCGAACGACAGGCCAGTCATGCCCGC
>CANGOK010000210.1 GCA_947455285.1 Beijerinckiaceae bacterium
CATCGCCTCAAGGCGAAATCGTGACCTGATGCGCGCTGAGATGTTGCGCCGGGAATCGAACCTTCTCATGATGCGCCAGATTCTCGCCGCACGGCGTCACCCCTTCAAGAAAGGCCCACCATGACCCAAACCCTCGAAGTGACCTTCGCCGCGCTCGACGAGATCAAGCCGGACGGAGGCGCAGAGACGCTTGTGGTCTTCGCTGGAGAAGAGCTCGCCATGTCCCACGGGACCCGGGGGCTCCTCGGCTCTGCCGCAGATCTGGTGAAAAGGGCGGCCGGAACAGCCAAGTTCAAGGGCAAGACCTCATCCGCCATGGACCTGCTGGCGCCCGCTGGCCTTCAGGCCGGTCGCCTTGTGGTCGCCGGCGCAGCGCCGGCCAAGAAGCCCGCAGCTGGAGAGTCCTCGCTCGATTATGTCGCCATGGGCGGTCACGCCATGGGCAAGGCGGGTGGCGCGGGTTCTGTAGCCATCGTGTTTGACCTACCCGAATGGCGAGGCGATCCGGCGGTCGCAGCCGCCGAATTCGCCATGGGCGTGCAGCTGCGCGCCTATCAGTTTGATCTCTACAAGACGAAGAAGAAGGATGAAGACGAGAAGCCGGCGTCGGTGAAGGTCACGATCGGCGTCTCCGATCCCGAGGCCGCCCGTCGGGCCGCTGGTCACGCCAACGCCATCGCCGATGGGGTGAAGCTCGCCCGCAGCCTCGTCAACGAGCCGCCGAACGTCCTCTTCCCGGTGGAGTTCGCGAAGCGGGCTAGCGACTTGTCAAAGCTCGGCGTCGAAATCGAAGTGCTCGACGTCGAGGCGATGAAGAAGCTCGGCATGAACGCCCTCCTCGGCGTTGGGCAGGGCTCCACTCATGACAGTCGCTGCGTCATCATGCGTTGGAACGGCGGCAAGGCGGGAGAGGCGCCCGTGGCCTTCATCGGCAAGGGCGTGACCTTTGACTCGGGCGGCATCTCCATCAAGCCCGGCGCCGGCATGGAAGATATGAAGGGCGACATGGCGGGGGCGGCCTGCGTCACCGGCCTCATGCATGCTCTGGCCGCCCGCAAGGCCAAGGTGAACGCCATCGGCGCCATCGGCCTTGTCGAGAACATGCCCAGCGGCAACGCCCAGCGCCCTGGCGACATTGTGACGACCATGTCAGGTCAGACCATTGAGATCATCAACACCGACGCTGAAGGCCGTCTCGTGCTGGCGGACGTGCTCTGGCATGTCCAGGACAAGTTCAAGCCGAAGTTCATGATCAATCTGGCGACTCTTACGGGCGCCATTCTAGTTGCGCTCGGGAATGAATATGCGGGGCTCTTCTCCAACAATGATGAGCTCGCGACGCGTCTGACCTCGGTCGGCCTGACCACGGGCGAGAAGGTCTGGCGCATGCCGCTGGGCGCCGCCTATGACAAGCTGATCGACTCCAAGTTCGCTGACATGAAGAACACGGGCGGGCGCAACGCGGGTTCGATCACCGCCGCGCAACTGTTGCAGCGTTTCGTCAACGATGTTCCCTGGGCCCATCTCGACATCGCAGGAACGGGAATGGCCTCCCCGCAAAACGACATCAATCAGAGCTGGGGCTCAGGTTGGGGCGTGCGCCTTCTCGACAGACTCGTGGCGGAGCATTACGAAGGGTAAGTTATCGTCCGAAAGGCCACGATGTCCTGGATTCGCTTCCTTATTCCAGTTCTGGCCGTCGCCGCTGGCGCCGCCTCGCCTGCGCTTGCGCAGACGGCGACCTGTTCTGGATTCAAGGATGCGATGGTTCGCACTGCGGGCGACCTCAAGCCCGAGTTCGTCAGGCCGCTGGTCGTCTCTCGCGGCGCGGGCGCAGGTCTCGATAATTTCGACCTTGTGACCCGCGGGCGCATTGATGGTGTGCTGCGTTGCAAGGAGGACGCCTTCGTCAGCTTTGAGGCGAAGATCACCTTGCCGGCGGATGGACCGCTTCTCTCGCAATTCGAAAGGGTCCAGGAGGCGGCGCTCGTCTCCGCGCTTAAATGGCCTTCCGGTCGGGCGGAGGCGACCATCAAGCGCATGACCGGCGATGCGGCGGAATATCTGCGCGGGTCAAAAGAGCGCGGCGACATCGTCTTCTCCGGCAGGGTCGAGGAACATGCGGGCGGGGGCGTCGACATTGGCCTGCTCTGGACACTGACCGACCGCAATTTCGTCATTCTGACAGGGCAGTGATGGAAGTCTGGTTTTACCATCTCACCCGGCAGCCCCTCGAAAAGGCCTTGCCGATCCTGCTTGAGCGGTCGCTCGAACGCGACTGGACGGCGGTGGTGCAGATGACGACGCAGGAGCGTGTCGCCGCTCTCGATGAATTTCTCTGGTCCTATTCTGATGAAGGTTTTCTGCCTCACGGCACCGCAGCCGATGGAGAGGCTGAGCATCAGCCTATTTATCTGACCATTGGGCCGGAAAATCCCAACGAGGCCCAGATCCGCTTCTTTATCGAGAACGCCCGAGTCGCGCCAGTGCTTGACGCTGGCGGCGCCTATGAGCGCGTCGTTGTCATGTTCGATGGCAATAATGACGATGAGCTGCAGGCCGCGCGCGTCCAGTGGAAGGAGCTCAAGGCCAAGGAGCTGGAGCTCTCTTATTGGCAGCAGGACGAAAACGGAGCCTGGCGCAAGAAGGCGTGACCAGCGGATTCGGGTTTACGCGTGAGGCGTGACCTGATTTATCCCTAATTATGACTTCAGAAAAAACTCAGAACGTCGATTCGTCCGTTCCGGATCAGGACTTCATCGACCAGACCGCGCAACGCGAGTTCTGGATCATGGCTCTGGTGAGCCTTCTCTTCTCGATCACCGCGACCCATTCAACCCTTGTGGCGGTGGCCTTCGGGCGGCTCGGTTATTCACTTGAGCAGATCGGCGTGGTGCTTTCCATCATCGCCTTTCCAGTTGTCGCCTCGACCTTTTGTTCGGGTCTCATTATCGGCTGGTTTGGCGCGCTGGGGGCGATGCGCGTCTCCATGCTGTTTGGGATGCTTGGCGTTGGAAGCATGGCGCTCACCAGCGACGCTTTCGTTCCCTCGCTTATTTCGCGTTTGTTCTGGGGCGCCGGCGTCGGCTTCTTCCTGCCGCCCACGATGGTCTATGTGCAGAGCAGGCTCACCCAGAAGCGTTTCGTCTATCTCGTCAGCGCTTTCTCCGCGACCGTGCCCCTTGGTCTCGCCTTTGCGCCCGCCATTGGTGAATTCACGCTCAATCATTTTGGCCTGCGGGCGATGTTTCTCATGGGGGCGATTCCGGCGCTGATCGCCTTCGCGCTGACCTATGTTCTGCGTCCGCTCGACAAGCCCAAGGCTGGCGGTGGGTTTGGCATCGCTGCGGCGGCGAAGCGCTGGCATATGTTTCCGGTGCTCGCCCTGTTCATTGGTGGCGCCCACTATGGCTACGCAGCCTCTTATCTGTCGCCCGCGCTCGAACATGCGGGAACGCCTCTTGGCTGGTTCTTCATTCCCGTGACTTTCGCCATGATCTTCAGCAGGGTCGGCGCGATGCGCAAGCTCTCGGTTTATCACCCGCGCTACCTTGCAGGCGGCGGTTTGCTCCTGACCAGCCTCGCTCTCGGGGTCGCCGCCTGGAGCGCAGGCCCGACATTCGCCGTCGTTGCGGGTCTTCTGCTGGGAACCGGCAACAGCATGATGTACCCGGTCATTTCCGCATGGATGGCGCGCCTGTGCGCGCCCGCCCAGCGCGGCGGGGTGCAGGCCATTGCGGCGACGGCTTTCTATGGCGGCATCTATGCGACGCCCTGGCCCGAAACTTATCTCGTCGCGGGCTTCGGTTATTCCGTCACGCAGGCCATATTGGGCGCCATTGGCGTTGGCATGGCGGTGCTGCTCGTTGGCTCGAAGGTCGAGGGAAGCTAGCCGTTGACGGCAGCTTCCAGCTCCTCCGACAAGCCGATCCATTCTTCTTCGGCGCCAGCGAGCGCGCGCGCCAGCTCTGCGCGTTGCTGCGCAAGTTGCGAGGCCTTCGAAGGGTCCTTCGCATAGGCGTCGGGATGGGCGAGCATGTCGTCGACCCTCGCGAGAAGGTCGGTGAATTTCGCCATCCGCGCTTCCACCCCTTCGATTTTCTTGCGAAGGGGCGCGGTTTCGCGCCGCGTCTTTGCGTTGTTCTGGCGCTGCGCGGCGAGGGTTTCCTTGGGCTCGGCGCCGTCGCCCTCACGGGCGTTCTTGCGGCTTTCGGCGCGCGCCTGTTCGAGAACGAAGCGACGGTAGTCGTCCATATCGCCATCGAAAGTTTTGACCCCGCCATCAGCCACCAGCCAGAGCCGATCGGCGCAGGCTTCGAGCAAATAGCGATCATGGGAGACGAGGATCACGGCGCCTTCATAATCATTGAGCGCCTCGATCAGCGCGGCGCGGCTGTCGATGTCGAGATGGTTGGTCGGTTCGTCGAGGATGAGCAGATGGGGGCCGTCAAAGGTTGCGAGCCCCATCAGCAAGCGGGCCTTTTCGCCGCCTGACAATTCGCTCACCTTCGTGTCGGCTTTCACGTTGGGAAAACCCATGCGAGCGCAGCGGGCGCGGATCTTGGCTTCGGTGCCGTCGCGCATGAGTTCGGCGACATGGGAGTAGGGCGTGCCGCCCGGCGTCAGATCGTCGACCTGATGCTGCGCGAAAAAGCCGACATCGAGCTTTGACGAGCGCCGCACCACGCCGCCCATGGCTTCGAGGCGTCCTGCGATCAATTTGGCGAAGGTCGATTTGCCGTTGCCGTTGGAGCCCAGAAGGCCAATGCGGTCATCGTTGGAAATGCTCAGCGAGAGACGCGACAGAATCGTCCGCTCGCCATAGCCCACGCTCGCGCCCTCCATCGCGACGATGGGCGGCGAGAGGGGCTTGGCGGGGGAGGGGAGATCGAAGGGCAGCACCTCGCTGTCGACCATGGCGGCGACGGGCTCAAGGCGCGCCAGCATCTTGAGTCGGGACTGCGCCTGACGCGCCTTTGTCGCTTGCGCGCGGAAACGATCGACGAAGGCCTGCAGGTGACGACGATGATCTTCCTGCTTCTTCACCAGCTTCATCTGCAGCGCCTGCTGCTCGCGGCGCTGCCGTTCGAAGCTGGTGTAATTGCCGCGCCACAGGGTCAGCTTGGCGCGGTCGAGATGCAGGATGTGATCGCAGACTTCATCCAGCAAATCGCGGTCATGGCTGATGACGAGAACGGTCGCGGGATAATGGGCGAGATAGTCGATCAGCCAGAGCGTGCCTTCGAGATCGAGATAGTTGGTGGGCTCGTCGAGCAGCAAAATGTCTGGTGCTGAAAACAGCACGGCGGCGAGCGCGACGCGCATGCGCCAGCCGCCGGAAAATTCCGAGAGCGAACGCTGCTGCGCCTCGTGGTCGAAGCCGAGGCCCGAGAGAATGCCCGCCGCACGCGCCGGCGCCGAATGGGCGTCGATGTCGACGAGGCGCATCTGGATTTCGGCGATGCGGTGCGGATCGGTGGCGCTCTCGGCCTCCGCCATGAGCGCGCCGCGCTCCTTGTCGGCGTCGAGCACGAAGTCGATCAGGCTCCCTGGCCCGCCCGGCGCCTCTTGCTCCACGCGGCCGAGCCGCGCGTTGCGGGGCAGGGTGACGGAACCGGACTCCGCGCCAAGCTCGCCCGAAATCATCCGGAACAGGGTGGTCTTGCCAGCCCCGTTGCGGCCTACGAACCCCACCCGCGCCCGATCCGGCAGCGCAGCGGTGGCGTCATCGAATAGCAGCCGCGG
>CANGOK010000211.1 GCA_947455285.1 Beijerinckiaceae bacterium
GCGTCCCCCGCCAGCGCCATCTCGCAACCCGCGTGATCGGCGATCTTTTGAAGCTCCGCGCTCTCGCCTGCGCTGGCGAGGGTGACATCGCGCACCAGCCCCTCGATCGCCGCAGGCACAAGGGCGGAAAGGCTCCGCACCACCGCCTCGGGGGAGGCCGATTGAGGCGCGGAACGGTCGCAAGCCAAAATGATGGCGGAAAGCATCCTCGACCTATAGCAGCTTCGCCCTGCCGCGAAACGAGCTTTCCCACAGATTTATCCACAAGGCGTTGACTGCCGAATTATTGTTCCATATTTGTTCTTTGTTCGTGTTTCGTACTGGCACACATCTAGGCAGGCGCCCCATGGCTCGCAGAGCGAGTGAAACCGTCAGACCCTACGAATATGCGGGAAGCGGTTTTGCGGAAGACCCGCAGGATCAGGTGCCGCACGAGCGGCGCGCTGGACGCGGCGCCGTCTCAAACCAGTCGGGTCGCTATGAGCGAGAGGCCCGGGTCGCCATCGATGATGGCTGGGGCGCTCTCGAAGCCGAGGAGGCGCTGGCGCCGCTGAAGACGGAAGTGACCGTCGAGCGGCCCAAGACCATCATCACCCGCAACGACTCGCCCGACATTCCCTTCGACCGCTCAATCAACCCCTATCGAGGCTGCGAGCACGGCTGCGTCTACTGCTACGCCCGGCCCACCCACGCCTATATGGGCCTCTCGCCCGGCCTCGATTTCGAAACGCGCCTCTTCATGAAGGAGGGCGCGGCGGCGCTGCTCGAACACGAGTTGTCCGCCCCCAACTACACGCCCAAGGTCATCGCCATCGGCACGAACACCGACCCCTACCAGCCCATCGAGCGGCGCCATCGCATCATGCGCGACGTGCTTGGGGTGCTGTCGAAGGCCGATCATCCCGTGGGGATCACCACGAAATCGGCGCTCTGCACGCGGGACATCGATCTGTTGGCGCCCATGGCGGCGAAAGGGCTGGCGCGTGTCGCGCTCTCCATCACCACCCTCGACCGGCGCCTTGCGCGCAGCATGGAGCCGCGGGCATCGACGCCCGAGCGGCGGCTGGAGGCGATCCGGCAATTGAGCGAAGCTGGCATCCCCACGACCGTTATGGTGGCGCCCATCATCCCCAGCGTCACCGACAGCGAGATCGAAACGATCCTTGAGCGGGCCTATGAGGCGGGCGCGCGCTCCGCGGGCTACGTGATGCTGCGCTTGCCCCTCGAGGTTCAGGACATTTTCGGGCAATGGCTGCTGGAGAACGCCCCCGCCAAATACCGCCGCGTGATGAATCTGATGCGGTCCATGCGCGAGGGCAAGCTCTATGACTCAAGCTGGGGGACGCGCATGACGGGCTCTGGACCCTATGCGGGGATCACCGGGCGGCGCTTCGAGGCCGCCGCCCAGCGGATTGGCTTTGACCAGAACCGGATGCGCCTGCGCACCGACCTCTTCAAGGCGCCGACGCGGCCGGGCGGCCAAATGAGCCTGTTCTGATTAGTGGCTCACGCCTGGCAGTCCGAAGCGGGCCGCCAGATAGATCGCCATCAGCACCACAAGACCGAGCGAAACATAGCTGATCTTTGTCGCCCTGGCGGACATGTCGCGGCCGAAAGCAGGGATCATCGGGCGCTGGGCGATCGGGTAGGCGCGGGCGGCGGCGTCCGATCCTGCCTGTCCCGGGGCGAACGGCACGTCCGGCCCGCGCCCTTCAAGGGTCGCCTGGGCGAGATGACGGAAGGTCGCGAGGCGCCGGGGGGTGCTGTCGCCGATGATATAGGAGAGCTTTTCGTCCTCGTTGGGCTCACGCCCCTTGGCGGCATTGAAAGCGATCAGCCAGTCACGCTTGTTCTGCTTGTAGATGGAATAGGCCACGAGCCCGATGATGTCGTTGTCGCCTGACACCAACATTTCGAAGACGGGGTTACGATCCTCAAGCATATCGCTGAGATTGAGGGGCGCCGCCGCCTCAGGGGCCGGCGCGTTATTCGCCACCGTCTCAATCATGCCGTCTTCCATGGCGCCTGTTCCTTTCACAAAAGCCTCGCCTGCCACCCAACTTTGCCAGTCATTACAGGAAAAGCTAAATTTTCTCTAGGTTTTAGCTTAAACGTAGCCTGCTTTGACAAGTTTGCCGACAGATGTGCAAATTCGGCCACAGCCCCGCGAGGGCTATAGGACAAAGGCGTTATGGCGAGCCCTCATTTCCGGCATGAACGAACGCTGATCCGCGCAGGGCTCTGGCCTGTCGCGGGGGTGGACGAGGCTGGCCGCGGACCACTGGCCGGGCCAGTGAGCGCCGCCGCCGTCATTCTTGATCCCAAGAAGCTGCCGCGTGGCATCGACGATTCCAAGAAACTCTCAAGCGCAGCCCGCACCGAGCTTTTCGACCTGATCTGCGCCAAGGCGCTCGCCATTGGCGTGGGTCTCGCTAGCGTCGAGGAGATCGACCGCCTCAACATCCGCAACGCCACATTTCTGGCCATGCGCCGGGCGTTGGATGCGCTGGCGGTGCGCCCCGTCCATGCGCTGATCGATGGAAACGCCAGCCCGCGCGATCTCTTCTGCACCACACAGACGATTATAAAGGGCGACGCCATCAGCCTTTCCATCGCTGCCGCCTCCATCGTCGCGAAGGTCACGCGCGACAGGCTGATGGAGCGCCTCCATGAGGCCTACCCGCTCTATGGCTTTGAGACCCATATGGGCTATGGCGCGCCAGCCCATCTCGCTGCGCTGAAAACCCACGGCCCCTGCCCCTATCATCGCCGCAGCTTCGCCCCCGTGCGCGCGGCCGAGGCGGGGGACCTTTTCAACGAAACGCCAAATCTCTTTCAGAAGTAAACGGCGGGGCGCCCTCCCCCATGCCGTTTTGGCACGTTCGAAAAAGGGACACAGTTTTCTTTCGCCCTTAAACCGGTCTTCACCAAGCGCTGAGCATATTGCCCCGGTCAGTTGAGTAACCGGTGTCAGTATCATGCGTATCGCTCACGCCGGGGTCGCCGGCTCGAAATCCCGGATTCAGGTCTCGCGTAACGGGATGACAGCCCGGCTCCCCGCCGTGCGCAGATCAGCGCCCTCGGATGAAATCATCCTAGGCGACAGCATCGAGGAGCTTTCGAAGCTTCCCGACGGGTGCGTCGATCTGATCTTCGCCGACCCTCCTTATAATCTGCAGCTCGAAGGCGCCCTGTCGCGCCCCGACCAGAGCGTCGTCGACGCCGTCGATGACGAGTGGGACAAATTCGCCAGCTTCGCCCATTACGATGACTTCACGCGTCAGTGGCTGAAAGAGGCCCGCCGCGTCCTGAAGCCCGACGCGACCATTTTCGTCATCGGCTCCTACCACAACATCTTCCGCGTCGGCGCGATCATGCAGGATCTGGGCTTCTGGATCCTCAACGACATCGTCTGGCGCAAAGCCAATCCGATGCCGAACTTCCGCGGCCGTCGCTTCACCAACGCCCATGAGACGATGATCTGGGCCTCGCGCGATCCCTCCGCCAAGAGCTACACCTTCAATTACGACGCGCTTAAAGCGGGCAATGAAGATTGCCAAGTGCGCTCCGACTGGTTCCTGCCGATCTGCACCGGCGCCGAGCGCCTGAAGGATGCGCAGGGTCGCAAGACCCATCCAACCCAGAAGCCCGAAGCCCTGCTGGCGCGCGTGCTCCTGTCGGCCTCCAACGCCGGCGATCTCGTGCTCGATCCTTTCTTCGGCTCAGGCACCACGGGCGCGGTGGCGCGTCGCCTGCGGCGCAAGTTCATCGGCATCGAGCGCGACAAGACCTATGCCGCCGCCGCCCGCGCAAGGATCGACGCGGTTGAGCCGCTGCCGGAAGACGCGCTGGCGCTCGCCCCCGCAAAGCGCAGCGAGCCTCGCGTCGCCTTCGCGAGCGTCGTCGAAATGGGACTGCTGACGCCGGGCGCCGTGCTGACGGACGAAAAGCGCCGCTACAAGGCGACCGTGCGCGCCGATGGCGCCTTGAGCCTCAACCAGATGGTGGGCTCCATCCACAAGATGGGCGCTCTGGCGCAGGGTCTTCCGGCCTGCAACGGCTGGACGTTCTGGCACTATGAGGCGAAGGGCGGGCTCAAGCCCATCGACGCCCTGCGCGCGCAGATCCGCGCCACCATGAAGGATGCGGCGGAGTAATCTCCGCCGACCTCAGGGCCATTCGGTCTTCATGAAAGTGACGAGCCAGTCAGGCAGCGGCAGAACAGCCGCCACCTGATCCATGCTCATGGACAAAAGCACGGCTCCGACGAGTGAAACCGCCGTCGAGATCCAGACCTTGCGACCGAAGACTTCATGGTCGCGGTTCATCACATAGCTGAAGAAAAAGCGCAGCACGAGCGACAGGCGCTGGATCGGCTGCACCACGGTCACAGGCGCGACCGACAGGGCGAGATAACGGAACATCTGCGAGAGCATGACGGTCACGCCGCTGGCGATGAACCAGTTGCGTGTCTTCGCGTCGAGCTTCCGCACCTGATTAAGCTGGCCCGGAACGAAGGCGAAGAGCGAAATGAAGAGCGCAGCCGCAAGATAGGAGATGAACCCGCCCGCAAGGCCACCGGCCATGCCAAGGTTGGCGTCGCGCAGGGCGAGGCGCACAATGATCGGGCTGAGCCCATAGCCTGTGCCAGAAAGCACAGCGAAGAGATAGCCTTCAAAATATTTGGGCTGAAAGCCGCTCTTTGATTCAAGCTCAGGCGCCTTCTTTCGGGCTGCGCGCAAATCGCCAACCATGGTGACGAGCGGGCCGCCGACGACCAGAAGGATGCCAAGCACGCGCATAGGCGTCAGCTTCTCATCAAGGAACAACACGGCGAGCGCCAGCGTGATGACGATGTCCGACTGCGAAGCAGGTCCCTGCAGATTGGCGCCGATCGCCTTTGACGCGCGATAGTTGCAATAGCGGCCCCAGACGAAATGCAGCACGCCAGCGACTGAAAACAGGAAGATCGTATACCCAGACAATTGCGCGAAAACGCCCAATTGGTCGAAGACGAGCAGCGGCAGAAAGAACAGCGGCACGCCCATGGGAACGGTGATGGCCATGGCCTGCGCGACCGTGCCCGTGATCACGCCACGCCGGGTCGTCGCATTATTGAGCGCGAAGAAGGTGGCTGCGAGAAACGAAAGAAAAGCTCCTAGCAAAACATCATTCCTTCCGGTCGCGCCGCATGGGCTCGCTCATGCGCCAATTCAATTCGTCTTGCCCCGCCGCATAGCTGAAGATGGCCTGCGCGGGATTGCGATTGATGAGTTGGCGGCCAAACATCGGGTGAGTCATGGAGCGTATTTCATGATCGAGCGGGAAGACCTCCGCGCCGCTCGCCATGTCGGGAATGGAGAGGATCTGATATTGCCACTGGCTCGATTCCTTGATGCGAAGCCCCATCGCCTTCATGCGGTCGTACGGCCCTGAAAAATCGGCGAGATAGAACTGCACGTGATGATCTAGGCAGGCGGGCTTGGGCGCATCGCATTCAGCGAAGATCATGGTCTGATGATGCCCGCAGGAAACGCGCGCCTCACCATTCGCATATTTTGATACAGCGCCCATGACCTCGCGATAGAACCGCGCAATGGGTTCAGCCGCGCCGCGCGCCACTTCGAAACGCACGAAAGACATCAGCAGGCGATAGGGACCGAAGCGCTGTCGATCGGGCGCATAGCAGTCAAAGCGATTGCCCCA
>CANGOK010000212.1 GCA_947455285.1 Beijerinckiaceae bacterium
GATCAGGCCCGCACGATCCGCATTCCCGTGCATATGATCGAGACGATCAACAAGATCGTGCGCACCTCGCGCCAGATGCTGCATGAGATCGGTCGCGAACCGACCCCGGAGGAATTGGCCGAAAAGCTCGCCATGCCCCTGGAGAAGGTGCGCAAGGTCCTCAAGATCGCCAAGGAGCCGATTTCGCTCGAAACGCCCATCGGCGATGAAGAAGATTCACACCTCGGCGATTTCATCGAGGACAAGAACGCGATCCTGCCCATCGACGCGGCGATCCAGAGCAATCTGCGCGAGACGACCACGCGCGTTCTCGCCTCGCTGACCCCGCGCGAGGAGCGCGTGCTGCGCATGCGCTTTGGCATCGGCATGAACACCGACCATACGCTCGAAGAAGTCGGCCAGCAGTTCTCGGTGACGCGCGAACGCATCCGCCAGATCGAGGCCAAGGCCCTGCGCAAGCTCAAGCACCCCTCAAGGTCGCGCAAGCTGCGCTCGTTCCTCGATAACTGAAGGCTGTGGCGCGCCACTGGTTGGCGCCGCCATCGCTCAGGCCGCCAGAAGCCGCTCGATTTCTTTTGTGAATTCGAAGCAGAGCTGCGCTGCCTCGGTTTCGGGCAGCCAGCGGGACATCTGCGGAAATACGGTCTGGTGATAACGCAGGTCTTCCTGCGACCAGGGCATGATTGACGCAGCTCTCGCTCGTTCCAGCAAGGAATGCAGCTCCAGACGGACC
The DNA here is from genome assembly GCA_947455285.1 of Beijerinckiaceae bacterium. Lineage (GTDB taxonomy): Bacteria > Pseudomonadota > Alphaproteobacteria > Rhizobiales > Beijerinckiaceae > Terripilifer. The sequence continues at coordinate 734 of CANGOK010000212.1, forward strand.
TTGTCGGGATCTGCGCGATAGACCACTGGCGCACGCTCTTCATCGAAGAGGACCGCTTGCGGGTCATTGTCGAACAGGTCTGGCTGGCGCATCGGTTTCTTGCAGTGAGTTGACGCCGCACCTTAGCCCCGCGCATCGCAGCGGGCGAGGCCGTCCGGTGCGTTGTCTACAGGATCAGTTTGCGGCCTCTTGCGATGCAAGGCCAACGACGGCGAGCGCCTGAGGCAGAATCATCGGCCCGGCGCAGATCTCGTCGAGAAGTTTGGCTTGCTCAGGCTCCAAAGCGATGACGCGTCCCAGCACGTGGAGAAGGTCTAGAAGGTCGTTCGTATATTCGGCGAGCCAGCCATCTGGCTGGATCTTTTCCAGCGGAGAGGGTGGGCGGCGGTCGCCGATGATGGGGCGCGAGCGGTCAGCCCTTCGATAGCTGAACCAATGCTTGACCACTTGTCTGCCGGAGACTTCATAGTCCCACATGGCCTTGGTGACATTGTCGATATAGCCCGCTCCCACATGCAGGCGGTTCTTGAGGGGATCATGCTCGATTGAGTCAGGCAGGGGCGCTGGCGCAAGCGGAATAGCGCCCTTTGCTGGAATGACAGGCCTTTGCTCCCTCGGGAGCCGCGGCGGCCCCTTGGGGCGTCCCGCTGCGGCGTCTGTGAAGCGCTCGCCATAGCTATGCAGCCAGATGACTTCGCGCCCCAACGCCGCCGCTCGCCAGAACAACTCTGCGTCGGCTGTGAGCGGCAGGCGAAGGCCGGGCTGGACGAGGTCTTGCGCGAAGCGAGCGGTGAAGGCGGGATGCGCCATGACGCCCGCGATATAGGCGAAGAGATCCTCCGGCCCCACCGGCTGTCCATAAGTCTGCGCAAGAAGCGAAAGCGCCTCTGGGCGAAGGTTTGGCTGGGTCGCTTTTGCGTCCGCCCAGAGGGGGTAAACGCGGCCGCCGAAGGAGCCTTTGTAGTGGGATAAATCTGGTATCAAGCTGCAAAAGCTGATCGCTGGGCCAGATGTCGGGGAATGCGACTCCATGCCTGTAAGGAAGAGCTGCTTGCTTGAGTATGCGATCCATAAAGTAGGATTGGGTTGATTGATCAAGCGTGCGTCCGGGATAATCCATTGTCGATCAAATGTGCGATAAGCGTAACGTATGGGGGTAATCACAGGGCTTTTATCCTTGGCTACGGATATGACCCGATGTTCGTGATTGCGCAGACCAGTTGATGCTGCTTTTCCGCAATGTTTGTCTCCTAGTTTTCCGCCCCTTAAATGAGGATGAAATAGCAATTCCTTCTTTTCAGGAGCCTTTTCCGCAATGAGCCTTGCCCATCGGTTCTCTAGCGACTCCGTGTCAGGCGCGATGATCCAAGTCCGCCCCGGCATGACGCCCGATCCATTATAAATGAAAAAGGCAGCGAGCTTTGGAAAGCCGCCCCACAAGCCTATGGCCGCAGGAGAAAACGGTGCTCGCAAATCTGTTGGGCAGTCTCGCCAATCGCTATCCGTCAGAGTTGCTTTCGCAAGAGAAGCAAATTTATCGTTGCGATTTCCTTCGGGCAGAGCACGAAATTTGACCGCCGCAGCCTTGTCCGTTTGTTCACCCTTCCGTCTAACCGCAAGTACGATGCAAATAGGTTGCTGCACGCCTTGGAAGATGCGCGTGGGCACCTCTGGCTGATGGCCTTCGGGCGAGCAGTCGATGACCCAGATGGCCGTGCAGGCGCGGCGTAAATCATCGCGCATACGTTCAAAGCCCGGTCCATTCAGAAAGCCTGCGACGGTGATGAAACAGATGATTCCATCTTCATCTTTCATCGGCAATTCCGTCGCTTCGGCGAGCCCCGAGCCGAACACTTTCAGCGACGCCCAGCGCCAGAAGTAGATATAGAGATTCTTCAGATGCTTTCCGTGAGCGCCGATCTTCCATTCCGGCGGCGCCTTCCAGAAATCGAGCGGCGCGGGGCGTCCATCCGAACCCTTCTCGATCCAGCCGCCTCGTCCTTCCGCCTTCTCCTTATAAGGCGGATTGCCGATCACGACAGTGATCGGCTCCTTGCGTTTCACGCGGTTGGCCTCGCGCCGCGATCTGGCGACCGCCTCCATGACCTGCGGCAAATGCTCGTCCTCCGCAAAGGGATTGTCGAGCGTGTCGGTGATGAAGAGGCGAAGGTTCTTGATGAGGTCCGCGTTGGCCTCATTCATTCCCGCGAGCGCACGCATCTCGGCGATGATGCGCAGTTGCGCGACGGCGAAGGGGCCGAATTGAAGTTCGAAACCAAAAATCCGCTTCATCGCCGAAAGCAGTGCGCCGCGCACCGCGCCCGGTCCCTGATCAGCCTCCACATTGGCCGCGATGCGGCGCATGACGCCGAGCATGAAAGAGCCTGTCCCCACCGCAGGATCGGCTATCGTGACATCGTTTGAGGCGAGGCCCGCCGGTCTTTCGAACAAAGGCCCGCGCAGGGCTTCGTCAACCAGCCGCACCATGGCGCTCACCACTTCGGGCGGCGTGTAATAGGAGCCCGTCTGCTTGCGCAGATTGTTGTCGTAGACCGCCAGAAAATTCTCATAGAAATTAAGCCATGCGTCCTTGTCCGCATCGATGTCGGCCCAATTCACCGCATCGAAAACCCTCGCCATCGTCTTCAGCGATGTGCCGAGCGCCTTTTGCGTATCTTCGTTCTCGGTGAGCAGCGACAAGGCCGAGCCGATGAGGGAGTTTGATTTCTTGAGTTTGGGCGCCGCCAGATCGACGCCTTCGGCAAGGGATATGTCGAAGGCGCGGGCGATCAACAGGCCAAAGGTGACGGCCTGCGCATAGCCGTCGGCGAAATGCTCGTCATCGGCGTTGGGAAAGAGCATCTGGCGCCAGTCCTTCGCCAGCGCCGCGAGGCTGGCGTCGCCCAGCTCGATCTGTTCAAGAACCTCATCGCGAAGCAGGCGGCAAAGGCGAGCGGCGATCTTGGCGAGCGCGTTTGCGCTTTTGGGAGGGATGGGCTCCCAGCTGAGGAAGTCTTCCAGCAGCGGCAGCAAGGGATCGGGCGCGGAGAGCTTCGCGCCGGAGGTGTGAAGATCGCCCTTGAGTTCAACGATCTTGCTCGCAAGTTCCCCGCTTCGCCACAGGCTGAAACTCGCGCCATCGGTATAGAGCAGATTTGGCAGGGCCTTGAGCTTGCCCCATTGCTTCTTGTCATGAGGGTCGGTGAACCGGCGAGGGTCCGCTCCCTTGCCGGGCGCCTTGAGTTCGATGAAGCCTACGAGTGGACCGCCGACGGTGACGGCGTAATCGGGCCTTAGAGCGTGTTCCGACAGGGTCGTCTCGCCGACCAGCGCAACCGCGCCGCCGATTTTCGCCAGCGCCGCCAGATCTTTGACGAGCCCTTCAAGCGGCGCCCGCAGCTGATCCTCCGGCGCGCCCATGATCGCGGGATTGGCCAATTTGGCCTTGGCGGAGGCGCCGAAAGCGGAAATTGCATCCGCCAGCGAAGAAGCTTTTGGCAAGGAAAATAATTCCTGAAAAAATTTCAATCGTAACTTTTGTAACTGATTCGAGGAGCTGGCGTAAGCGCGGCATGTCTCTGAGGGTGCGTCGCGCGGCTGATTCAGCTAGATTGGCGCATCATTGAACGGAACGAGATCATGTCCCTCCTCAAGAAACTCTTCGGCATCGGCGGCCCCAGCGCTCCGGCCGCCTTGCCTGAGCGTAGCGAGCCCTATGAGGGCTTTGAGATCCGCGCCACGCCTTATGAGGAAGAGGGCAAGTATCAGCTCTGCGGGGTGATCTCTCAAGAGGTTGATGGGGTGCGCCGTGAGCATCGCTATGTGCGCGCCGACCGTTTTTCGTCCGTCGAGGACGCAATCGAGATGACCCTGTTCAAGGGGCGCCAGATCATCGACCAGACGGGGGATCGCCTCTTTCTGGGCGCCGCCGACTGACGGGTTGCGGCGGGGCGATGGGAGGGGCACAGTCGTGCATCTCTTTCGCGAGCTTTCGATATGTCTACACCCCCTGACCACAACGGCCCGCCGCGCGGTCACCTGACCGTGCGCACCATCGCCATGCCTGCCGACACCAACGCCAATGGCGATATTTTCGGCGGCTGGGTCATGTCGCAGATGGACCAGGCGGGCGGCATTGCGGGGGTCGAGCGCGCGCAGGGCCGCGTCGTGACGGTGAAGGTCGACGCCATGACCTTTCTCGCGCCCATGAAGGTTGGTGATGTGCTTGAAGTCTATACGGAGGTCGAGAGCATCGGCCGCACCTCCATGAAGATCAACATCGAAGCCTTCGCCCAGCGCTTCCGGACGACGCGCCGTGACAAGGTCACCTTCGCCACCTTCACCTTCGTGGCTGTTGACGACGACGGACGCCCACGGCCTATTCCCGCGCCCGAAGCGTCCTGACAGTTGAACTGCGCCTCAGTTACGTCTATCTGAACGGTCGATCCCGAGGGGTTCCCCCCGGGCCGGTAGCTCAATGGTTAGAGCCGGCCGCTCATAACGGTCTGGTTGCAGGTTCGAGTCCTGCCCGGCCCACCACTTATCTAACTGATAAATAAAGATAAAATGTCATGTGTCGGTAGCTGACGCTCGACGTTTTGGCGCACCTAGATGCTTGCGTCTGGATCTTCGCGGTGCTGGGCATCGAAGCCGCCATGCAAGCATCGCAAGGCGCCGTTCAGGTTCCTGATCGTTGGCCTGCAAACCGTCTGAACGGTCCATTTGAGGTGGGTGCAGGAGTTCTGCGTGAAGAAGGGCTCCCATTATCTCGCCTCATCGCGGCCGACGACGTGACGCGCGGGCTCTGCGCGTAACGCTTTTCAAAACGCGGAGGATGGCGGATAGTTTACGCTTTCAGCAAGCGCGAGGCGCAGCATGTCCATTTCCCTGAGCGATTTTGTCCATGGGCTTCCGAAGGCCGAGC
>CANGOK010000213.1 GCA_947455285.1 Beijerinckiaceae bacterium
AGCTTCGCGGTCATCTTGGAGTGATCGACTTCGTAATACTCGGGCGTGTCGCGCTCGGTGAGCTGCACGGATTCGAGCACGATCACGAGCTGCTTGGAGCTTTCCTTCACCTCGATGACGTCGCCGACCTTCACGAGGTAGGAGGCGATGTTCACGCGGCGACCGTTCACCTTCACATGCCCGTGGTTCACGAACTGGCGGGCGGCGAAGGGGGTGGCGGCGAACTTGGCGCGGTAGACGACCGCGTCGAGGCGACGCTCCAGAAGGCCGATCAGGTTGTCGCCCGAGTCGCCCTTCATACGGATGGCTTCCGCATAGTACTTGCGGAACTGCTTCTCGGAGATGTTGCCGTAGTAGCCCTTGAGCTTCTGCTTGGCCTTCAGCTGGGTGCCGAAGTCAGAGAGCTTGCCCTTGCGGCGCTGGCCGTGCTGGCCGGGGCCATATTCACGCTTGTTGACCGGGCTCTTCGGACGACCCCAGATGTTCTGGCCCATACGGCGGTCGATTTTATACTTGGATTCTGCGCGCTTGGTCATCGCGGTCCTCTAGGTTGATAGGGCGCGAGGACCAGCGCCGGATGGCCCCGCGCGGGGGCTTCCGATATCGCGATCCTCCCGCCGGTGGCGGAGGAACGCGCCCTCCTCTGCCCCTTTTCAGAGGCCGACAGGCTGCTCACGGCGCTAGAGGCGGCGGAACGGCCACGGGTGCGTAACGACATCGCGCGCTTCTCAGGAGCGCGCGACTGGGAGGCTGATACCGGCTGGCTGTGCACGAGTCAACTAATTCACCACGCTGAACTTCGCCGCGCGCTCGATCACGTCCTTCGGGGCCTTATGGGCCTCGTTGAGCAGGTTCAGGATTTCGTCGCCCGTGAGGGGGTCGAGCGAGAGGCGGATCTTGGCGGCGTCCGCAAGGAAGGCGGGGTCCGTCAGAACCTCCGTGAAGGCCTTCTTCATGGCGGCGGCGCGCTCGGCGGGAATGTCGGGCGGCGCGATGAAGGGACGGCCGAATTCCTGCGGCAAAACCACGAGCTCGAAGACCTTGCGCGCGGCAGGATCCTTCAACTGATCGATGGCGAGGGGCACGTCCGGCAAGTCCCTGTTCTTCACCAGTCCCATTTGGGCGATGGGGCGGATCAACTTGTTCTCGATCCAACCGGGCTGCACGGCCTTGTAGGTCTGCCAGGCCAGGCCGCAGACGCCCTCGGTCTCGCCACGCTCCAGAGCGAAGCGCATCTCATTGGTCGTATAACCGCTGATGACCTTGAAGCGCGTGCCGAACAGGGTGTTCATCAGGTTGGAGAAGATGGCGGGCGTGGCGTTCACCCCGGTCGCGCCGACCTGCACATCGCGCTTGCTGGCGTCCTCCAGGGTCTTGATGTCTGAGGTATGCCAGACGACGCAGGTGCCTGTCTGCTTGTCGAGGCTGCCGATCCAGGTGAACTTGCGCTCATCGAATTTCGCGGCGGGATCGCCGAAGATCGGCAGCATGAACACCGTGTTGAAAGGCGCGGCGATGGCCGACCCATCGCGCGGCGCCTGCGCATACATGAAGTTCACATTCAGCAAACCGCCTGCGCCCGGCATGTTCTTGACGACGACACCGGGCTGGCCCGGCAGATGTCTTGCGAAATGAACCGAGAAGACGCGGGCGATCTCGTCAAAGCCGCCGCCCGCGCCCGAGCCCACGTAAACGCTGAGCTGGGTCTTTTTATAAAACTCCTCCACGGTTTCAGCGCTGGCGCCGTTCATCGCCGAAAGCGTCGCAAGAGCGGCGACGACGAAACGTCTCAAAAGCGAGGACGCCATGGAAGGATCCTTCTTATTTCGCCGAGAAATCGGGGCTGCTTGCGACCTTCGCCCATTTGGCGATGTCAGCATTCAGGTGGTCCGCAAGCGCCTTGGGCGCACCGCCGACAATGGAGAAGCCGAGGGAGGATAGCCGTTCCTTCATGGCGGGCTCAGACAGCACCGCGTTGGTGTCCGCGTTGATCTTGGCGATGACGGCCGCAGGCGTGCCCTTCGGCGTGAAAATGCCGAACCAGGTAGACGGCTCGACGAGCTGTATGCCCAGCTCCTTGAACGTGGGCGTGTCAGGCAGCTCCTTCGCCCTTTCTGCGCCCGAGACCGCCAGCGCACGCACGCCGCCGCCCTTGATATTGCCGAGATGGCCACCCAGCGTAGCGACCCAGAAGGCCAACCTGCCGCTCATAAGGTCGGTCGAGGCTGTGCCCAGCGACGTGTAAGGCACATGCTCCGCCTTGAACCCGGTCAATTGGCTGAAGAGAACAGTGGCGAGATGACCGCTCGAGCCGATGCCGGTCGATGCGTAGTTCAATTCGCCGGGCTTGGCCTTCGCCGCAGCGACCAGATCGGCCACGGTCTTGTAGGGCGCATCCTTGGGGACCATCAGCACGTCCTGCGCGAAGCCGATGAAAATCACCGGTTCGAGATCCTTCACAGGGTCGAAGTTCGGCGCAGGCAGAATGGTGACATTGGTGGCGAGCGACTGGGCGCCCAGATGCAGCGTATAACCATCGGGCGCGGAATGCGCGGCTGCGGCTGCGCCGATGTTTCCAGCGCCGCCCGGCTTGTTCTCCACGACGACGCTCTGCTTCCAGCGTTCGCCCAGCTTGTCGGCAAGGATGCGCGCCAAAGCGTCGATGGTGCCGCCAGCGCCAAAGGCGACGACGAGCTTCGGGGGGCGATCAGGATAGGTCTGCGCGCAGGCGATCGCGCCTGAAAGAGCGAGAGCTGCGATAGCGCCGCAAAGACGCGTGACGATTGGCCCAACGGGCATGGCGTTCCTCCATAATTGTTGCAGGAAACTGCCATAATTCGAGCGCGAGCGAAAGCCGGGACGAGGAGCTTCAATCCGGCTTGCCGCTGCGGCGGCGCACTTCAACCTCATTCGCATCGTCGGGCAAGGCGTCAGGCTCGGCGTCCTCGCTGTAGAAGGTGGGCGGCGGACCTTCGACGCGGTCAAAAACAGGGCCGGTTTCCGCCTCATCAGGCACATTGCCCGGCTCTTCGTTGCGGCTGATCTCCTCGATTTCGTCTTCCTCGCCATCAGCGCCGGGATAGGTGGGCGCCTGCCGGCGCACGTTCACCATGCTCTGCTCTGGCGGCACGGAACTGCGAAACTCGGAATCATCCGTTTCGTCGATGCGTCTCTTGTCTGGGGCCTTGCCCATGGTTCGTCTCCATGATGGGAGAAAACGATTGCGAAGCAGCGGCGTTCCAGCGCGTCAGGGCGACAGGATCGTGGGCGCCGATTGCTGTGCGAGGCTACGCTCTTGCAACAACCTCACGAGCGGCCCTTCAGCCTCGCGTCCGCTGGTGAAGACGGCAGCGCCTAGGCGCGGCGCGGCTTTGTGATCCGCTGGGGCGAAACCGCGCTCGCAGAGCACATGATCAACCCGCCGGGCGATGGCGGGGGCGGGATCGACAAACGCGACCGGCCAAGGCGCCAACCGTTCAAAATGGGAGAGCAGCAGCGGATAGTGAGTGCAAGCCAGCACCACATGGTCGGTGCGCTTTCCATCGCTCTCAAGGAAACAGGGCGCGATCTCACGGGCGATCTCGGCGTCATCGACGCTCTGCCCATGCATGAAGGCTTCGGCGATGGGCGCGAGGCGCCTTGAGCCTACCAGCGCCACATCGCAATGGGCGGCGTAATCGCGGATGAGGTCGCGGGTGTAATCGCGCGCCACGGTGCCCGGTGTCGCCAGCACCGAAATCATATGGGATTTTGAATGAAGCGCGGCGGGCTTCACCGCAGGCACTGTCCCTACGAAAGGAATCTCGGGCCAGCGGGCGCGCAGATCAGGAAGCACGAGGGTCGAGGCGGTGTTGCAGGCTATGACCACGATGTCAGGGCGCGCCTGCGCGATCATGGCTTCCATGATCGAACGCACCCGCGCGATCAAAACCGGTTCTTCGAGCCGCCCGTAGGGGAACACCGCGTCGTCGGCCACATAGACATAGTCCGCCGAGGGGCGCAGCGGCGCGATCCCGGCGAAGACCGTCAGGCCGCCAAGTCCCGAGTCGAAGACGAGAATCACAGGTTCGCGGGTCAAGATGGCCCGGAATAGCGCGAGCGCAGGCGCTCGCCAAGCGGAGCTTCAGATACGCACCGCCCGCGCCGCCGCCTCGCCAGCCAGATAAGCCCCGCCCGCCGTCATGGCCGCTCCGAAATCGCCATCGCCCGCAGCGGTCGCTTCGCCAGCGAACCAGATGCGATCCGCGACTGGAAGCGCCAGCTTGGCCCGGGCGTCCGCCCGCCCCGGCAGCGCGTGCGAGTAGCACCCCATGGCGAAGGGGTCGGCCGCCCAGCCATTGACGCTGGCGCCAACGAAGGCGCCGCGAACGTCTTCGCCCAGCATCGCACTCAATCGGTCCAGCATAAACTCGACCGCAGCACGCTTCCCATGCGCCAGCAAGTCCCTCGCGAAGTCGCCCCCAAAGATCGCCACAATCAAATTCCGGTCGAATGGCCAGCATTCAAAATTGACGCCTCCCGCGCCAGCCACGTCGTCCCAGAGGTTGCTGTTCATCGGCAGGCCGAAGCGAAAGCCGTCGAAACGAAGGCCGATCTTGGTCAAGGCGCCCATCGCGAGGCCGCCCAGCCCCTCTCGTGTCACGGAAGGAAGGTCAGGCGTGAAGCGGATCGCGCCGCGCGAAAGCACGCCCACGGGGACGGTGACGATGGCTGCGCGGGCCGTGAGGCTTCCAGCCGCGCTCTCGACCACGACGCCCTGCCCGTCCCAACGGATATGAGTCACTTGCGTGTTCAGGTTGACAGGAACCCTTGCGCCGAACTGCTGGACCAACGCCCCATAACCATCGGGAGCGATCAGATCATCGCCAGACCATAGCCGCGCATAATCCAGCGCCGAGATGCGTTCGGCCTCATCACCGACAGCCATGCGCGCCATGCCGCGCGCGCCGGGCAAAAGATCAGGCGCATCCGCCACGCGCTCGGCGAAGGAGACGTCCGGAACGTCGCTCTGGTCGGTGTCGAACCGCCGAGACAATTCCGCAAACTGGCGGCGGCGACCGGAACGCTCGACCCGCGCGCCGTTCTCGAAACTCAGCCATTCGCCTGCGGGGATGGAGCTCTCGTCACGCAAGGCCACGCCAAGGTCAGCGGCGATCTTGCGCCATGGATTGCGCTCGGCCCAATGGATGTAGAAGGCCCCGGCGTCATAGGGTTCGCCAAGGGACGCGTCGGTGAATACGCGCCCGCCAATTCGCTCGCGCGCCTCTAGCACCACAAACCTTTTGCCATCGCGCGCGCAGGCCTGCGCCGCGCCAAGGCCCGCAGCGCCTGCTCCAATGATCGCGACATCTGTATCGAAGAGCGCCTGCGCCCGCAGCGCGCGCGGCAAGGCGAGCGTAGCGCCTGCATAAAGCAGCGAGCGACGTGTGACGGCGGGCGCCATGGAGTTACCTTCAATGCGTCACGCGGGACCTGACCCTGCGCGACCATAACGATTACGCAGCCAGTTTATCTTCGGATCGATTCCAAAAATCGCGTCAATTCGCGCGCAGGCGAATTATTCTTCCGGCTTATCCACGTCGATCTTGGGCGCACGCTTGCGCTTGCGCGTCTGCGCCTCCTTAC
>CANGOK010000214.1 GCA_947455285.1 Beijerinckiaceae bacterium
GCCACCCATGTCTTGTCACGCGGGGCTCTCGTGGCGCGGGCGAGCCATTCGCGCACCTTGCCCTCCACGCCGCCGTCCATCTCCTCAAGATCCGCCATCAGCAGGCACATGCGGGCGGTCGGGCGGGCTCCTCCTTCAATGAAGGGCGCCATGGTGGACCCGGCGAAGGCGAATTCGCGGGCTTCGATCGCCGCCTGCGCAAGGCAGAGCGCGGATTCGGGGTCCTGCGGGGCGAGTTTGGCGAGGGTCTTGGCGCGGGTCAAGCGGTCGTGGGTCGAATCGCCGGGGCGCAAATCCAGATAGGCGCGGGCGAGATCAGGATGGGGCTGCGCCTTCCAGCTCGTCTCGATCAGGCGAGAAGCCCTGCGAAGATCGCCACGCTTGCCCAGAAGGTGGGCCGCCAGCACGGCGGCGGGGGTGAGGTCGGGGGCGATTTCCGCAGCCTCTTTCGACAGGCGCAGGGCCTCAGCCGCGTCCTGCGCGGGCAGGTCGAGGGCGATGGCGGTCTGTAAGACGGCGCGTTGGCGACGAGCTGTCGGCTTGTCGATGCTGCGCTGGGCAAGGTTGGATTCCAGCATGGCGAGCGCGCGTGGCCAGTCCTGCGACGCCGAATGATGCTCAAGCAGGGCTTGCCCGGCCCAGGACACCGGAGCGATGCGATGAGCCTGTTCTGCGTAGTGATGGGCGCTGGCGTCGTCGCCGCGCCGGCGCGCCTCCACATGCAGCCCGCGCAGGCCCAGAACCCGCGTGTCCGGTCGGTCGACCATGCGGGCGAAAGCGCGCTCTGCCTCGGCGCGGTCCCCCGCCAGCTGTGCGGCCTGAGCGCGCAGCAACAGTGTCAGGCCATCTTCGCCGAGATATTTGCGGGCCGTGCGGGCTTCGCGTTGCGCAAGGGCGGGGTCGCCCGCCCCTGCCGCGACCATGCCCCGGTTGAGGGCCTCATAGCCCTTGTTCCGCCGCCGCGCCCGCGCCGCGATCGACATGAGCGAAGGAATGCGCAGGACGAAGCGCAACAGGCCCCAGAAGATCGTGAAGGCGATGGCCGCAAGCAGAACGCCCAGCAGCGCCACCGCCACGGTGGTCTCATATTGCTGGCCGAGCCAGGTGACGGTGACTTCGCCGGGACGGTCCGCGACCCAGGCGAAGCCTGCGGCGGCGGCTGCCAGAATGATCAGGAAGGTGAGAAGCCGGATCATTGGGCGCCTTTCGATCGGGCGAGGTCCGCGACAGCGCCGGCGGTGAGCGCCTCGATGGCCTCTTGCGCGCCGACGAGCTGGCGCGCGGCCTCGCCGAAGGGGCGGGACGCCGTGCGCGCGGGCTCGGGCAACTTGTTCCAGGCTGCGAGCGCCTGCGCCGTGGCGCCGCGCGCCAGCGCCGCCTCAATTCGAGCGCCGAGCGCAGCCGGATCTTCGCCAGCGGCCTCGCCCACCGGGCGCACTTGCACAAGGTGTGCGGCGCTTGATTTCAGCCGGTCGAGCCAGCCCTGCCCGGCCTCAGGGGGCTGAACAGCATCCATCGCCGCGCGGCTTTCCTCGGCCCAGAGGCGGGAAAGGCTGCGCGCCGTGGGGGCGCCGGTCTTGGCCACCGCCTGCAGGGGCGCGAGCTTGCTGGCCTCGACGCCGAGCGCGGCCGCAGATGCGAGGGCGGATTCGAAAGGCGCGCCTTGATCAAGCGCCCGTCCGATTGACTGGGCGATGATGGCGAGGCCTGCCGCTTCGGCGCGTTTGGCGATGGAGGCCATCGGCGCCTCGCGAGATTCAAGCGCGGAGACGCGCTTTTCCAGAGGTTGCAGATCGACCGGGGGCGGCAGCGGCCTTGCGCTCGCCTCCGCCGCGCGGCGGGCTGTCTGCAAGGCGTTGGCGGCGGAATCGCCGACCGTCCGGACCGAAGCGTCGAGGGCTGAAACGCGTTCGCTGAGGGCGCGTAGTTCTGCGGGGTTCACCGAAGCGGCGGGCGCAGGCGCAGGGGTCGGGCGCTGCTCAAGGGCCGTGATCCGCTTTTCGATGGCGGCGACCTGATCGGTGGAGGCTGCGGCGACATTGGTCCGCAGACCCGCCACCTCGGCGCGCAGATCGTTCATCTCGCTGGTGGCGGTTTGCGCCTGATAGGCGCCGAACAGGCCCGTGCCGAGACCCAAGGCGCCCAGTAGAACCGCCGCCAGCGGCAGACGCGACGTTCCCTCCGACTCGGAAGTTGGCGGCGGAGACGCCGCGAGGGGTTCAGAGGCGGCCTCAGACGAAGGAGCAGGCGGCGCCGCGTCATGAGGCTCGGCGACGGGCTCCGGAATGGGCTCGGGCTCAGGGGCGTGTGGCGTTTCGGGCTCGGGGCTCGCCGCAGGCGCGGCTTCGACCGCCTCGCCCTCGATCACGGGCGGGGTGCGGCCGGGCTTGGCGCGCTTGCGTGGCGTTGGCGTGTAAAGCGGGTCGGTTTCTTCAGCCGCCATGAATGAAGCCTCCTGAGCGCAGCTAGGGGGATGCGCTCCAGCATTGGATGATTCAGACGCCCTTATGCCCCAGCGCATCGGCTATGGCGATGGTCCGTTGGGCTACCTGCTCATGCAGCCGCTCGATCATCTTGCCATCGAGGGCGATGACGCCGGCATTCTGCGCGCCGGGTTGTGCGAAGGCGGCGATAACCTTGCGCGACCATGCGATTTCTTCGCTGCTCGGGCCGAAAGCCTCATTGGCGGACTGGATCTGGCTGGGATGGATGAGCGTCTTGCCGTCCATGCCGAGATCCCGCCCCTGCTCGCATTCCGCACGCAAGCCGGAGCCGTCCTCAAGATCGCCAAAGACGCCGTCGAGAATGTCGACCCCATAGGCCCGCGCCGCCGCGACGCAAATGGCGAGATAGGGCAGCATCGTCGCGCGGCCCTTGGTGAGGCGCCCGAGCGTGTCCTTCGCCAGATCGTTCGTTCCCATGACGAGGGCCGAAAGTCGCGAGGTGGGGTCCGCCGCCGTGCGCACGATGGAATCGGCGTTGAGGATGGCGATGGGCGTCTCCATCATGGCCCAGATCCGCAGGCTCTCGGGCGCGCCCGCGTCGCGCAGGTCCTTGGCGGCGCGCATGATGTCGCCGGGCGTGCCGACCTTGGGCAGCAGAACCGCGTCAGGCCGGGCTTCGGCCATGGCCATGAGGTCGTCATGGCCCCATTCGGTGTTGGAGGCGTTGACCCGCACGACGATTTCGCGCGACCCGTAGCCGCCTGCCTGCAAGGCCGCGACGACCTGCGCGCGGGCTACCGCCTTGGCGGAGGGGGCGACTGCGTCCTCAAGATCGAAAATCACCACATCGACGGGCAAGGTGCGGGCTTTTTCGAGGGCGCGGGCGTTGGAGCCGGGCATATAGAGCGCGCTGCGTCGAGGGCGGATCGTCATTCGAATCCCCAAAGAATCCTGTCGCCACAGTATCGGCGCGGCGGCCCCCTGTCATCTGAGCCGGAAGAAGGGTATTTTCAAGGCCGTCACCAAGCTCGTGGTTGCAAGCGCCGCGCCGGGCGCTATGAAGTCCTCATCATCGAAGGATACCCCATGGCGAACCCTGACGCGCAGGCCTCCGACCTCGAGATTTTCCCCCAGAGATTGCTGAGCGGCTATCGCTCCTTCCTCTCCGGGCGCTTCGTCAGCGAACAGCAACGCTTTCGTGAACTCGCTGAAGCTGGGCAGAAGCCGTCGGTCATGCTCATCGGCTGCTGCGACTCGCGCGTCTCTCCCGAGGTCATTTTCGACGCGCGGCCGGGCGAGATCTTCGTGGTTCGCAATGTCGCCAATCTCATGCCGCCCTATGCGCCGAATGACGATCTGCATGGCACTTCCGCCGCGCTTGAATTCGGCGTCATGGGCCTTCGGGTGGAGCATATCGTGGTCATGGGCCATGCCCAGTGCGGCGGCATCCGCGCCTATGCGGAGAACGACGCCGATCCCTATGCGCGGCCGCTTTCGCCCGGCGATTTCATTGGCAAATGGATGTCGCTCATCGAGCCCGCCGCCAAGCGCGTCGGCGCAATGACTGAGCCCTTCGATGATTACGTGGAGCGACTTGCGCGCGAAGCGGTGGTTCAATCGCTCGCCAATCTGCGCACATTCCCCTGCGTGCGCATTCTTGAGCAAAAAGGACGGCTGAAACTGCACGGCGCCTTCTTTGGCGTGGCGGATGGGCGCTTGCTGGTGCTTGATGAAGCCAGCGGTAAGTTCAGCAAAGTGGCTGGCGAAGAACATGCGGCGGCCTTCAGCGAACCGAGGTTCTAGGGCTGATGTTCAAGCGCCTTTACGACTGGACCATTTCGCTCGCCGCCAGTCCGCGCGCCACTCTTGCGTTGGCGCTGGTCGCCTTCGCTGAAAGCTCGTTCTTTCCGATTCCGCCAGATGCGTTGCTGGCGCCCATGGCGCTCGCGCGTCCCAAGCGCGCCTTTTTTTACGCGGGCGTATGCACCGTGGCTTCCGTGCTTGGCGGCATGCTTGGCTACGCCATCGGCCATCTGCTCTATGACACTGTCGGCCAATGGCTCATCAATCTTTATCATTACGCGGAGAAGGTGGAGGCCATGCAGGCCTTCTATGCCGAATGGGGTTGGGCCTTCATTCTGGTGAAGGGCGTGTCGCCGATTCCCTTCAAGCTCATCACCATCGTCAGCGGATTGATGCACTATAATTTCCCGCTGTTCGTGCTGCTCTGCGCAGTGACGCGCGGCGCGCGGTTCTTTCTGGTGGCAGGCGCGATGAACCTGTGGGGCGATCGCCTGCGTGATCTGCTCGAACGCTATTTCGCCGCTTTTCTGGCGATTGTCGTGCTGTCAGTCGTGGGCGGATTCTGGCTCGCGTTGCGTATGTTTTAGTTTGGTTGGGTTTTTAGGTTCGCTCGCGATCAGCGCCTCACGACCCCCACCCCTTACCCCTCCCCACAAGGGGGAGGGGAGCTGCTGGCGTCGCATCCTTACTACCCTCCCCCTTGTGGGGAGGGTCGGTCGCGTCAGCGGACGGGGTGGGGGTCGTTGTGTGCTGATCGTAAGCGCGCGCCAGCGATGATGGAATGAAGCAGCATGATCCTCCCGCGCTCACTAAAAGACATAACCCCGCTGCATGCGGCGCTTGGCGTCTTCATCATCGCCTTCGCCACCATTGCGGGCGCGTGGGCTTTCGAATGGGCGGGCTATCTGCCTTGCGAGCTCTGCCTCATGCAGCGCTGGGCCTATTATGCGGGCGTGCCGCTGGCCGCGCTCACGTCAATCATCGCTGTATGCGGTCCGCAGAGGCTTGCGGCTGCAGGGCTCGCGCTGCTCGGGCTTATATTCATCGGCAGCATGGTCTTCGGCGCCTATCACGCGGGCGTCGAATGGGGCTTCTGGCCGGGGCCATCGGGCTGCACCGGCGTCCTCACCCGCGCGGACTCCATGGCGGATTTCATGAAGCAGCTTGAAACGACGAAAGTGGTGCGTTGCGATGCTGTGGCGATCCGCATCCTCGGCCTGTCGCTGGCGGGCTGGAACGCGATCATTTCGGCCGGAATGGCGGCGCTGGCCTTGATCGGCGCGCGACGGTCTTTGGTCTGATCAGGCGGCTGCGCGCGAGGACGCGA
>CANGOK010000215.1 GCA_947455285.1 Beijerinckiaceae bacterium
CGGATGCGCAGACTCCCACGCGGCCCACTGGCGGGGCCCATCCTCCCCACTCGGCGAATGGTTATTTGGACGTCAATTCATTGAATTGCGCGAAATTCCTCACGTGATTTAACAGGCTCCATCCACTACGTAGCCGACCCCTCCACTGGCCTCCATTTTCGAATCACGATAGACCCTCCCACAGGGTTTGCGAGGCGCGAAAAGGCGCCCGACAACCGCTGTCTTGTTCTTGTTTGGGTCGGGGTCGCCATGTCCTGCTCGTGGAAACGCGTCGTCGTGAAGCTTTCGGGCGAGGCCTTGATGGGGCCTCAGACTCACGGGCTCCATGAGCCGACCCTCAAGCGGGTCGCTCAGGATCTTGCAGCCTCCGCCGCGCTTGGCGTCGAGATTGCGGTGGTCGTCGGCGGCGGCAACTTCTTCCGGGGCATTCAGGGCGCCGACAAGGGCATCGACCGCGCCCGGGCCGATTCCATCGGCATGTTGGCCACCGTGATGAATGGCCTCGCTCTCGAACACGCCATCGAGAAGGAGGGCCAGTCCGCCCGCGCCCTCTCGGCCGTCCCCATGCCCTTCGTCTGCCAGCCCTATTCGCGTCAGGCGGCGCTGAACCATCTTGGCAAGGGCCGCGTCACGGTTCTGGCTGGGGGCACGGGCAATCCGTTCTTCACCACTGACACGGGCGCGGCGCTGCGCGGGGCGGAGCTTTCCTGTGACGCCATTCTCAAGGCGACGCAGGTGGATGGCGTCTATACGGCCGATCCGAAGAAGGTCCCGACCGCTACGCGCTATGAGCGCCTGACCCATGACGAGGCGATCGCCCAGAACATCGAAGTCATGGACACCGCCGCCTTCGCACTTGCCCGCGACAACCGAATTCCGATAATTGTCTTCTCCATTCAGGAGGCCGGCGCCATCACGGCGGCCCTCGAAGGCCGTGGACGCTCCACCATCGTGACGCCGTAACCCGCGTCTCAGCGTCTGCAGCCATAGCAGGACTTATTCCATGAGCACCTTCGATCTCGCCGACATCAAGCGCCGCATGCAGGGCTCCATCGCCTCGCTGCGCCATGATCTCAACGGTCTGCGCACCGGCCGCGCCACGGCGAGCCTTCTCGATCCTGTGCAGATCGACGCCTATGGGCAGCATATGCCGCTCACTCAGGTCGCGACGATCTCCGTTCCCGAACCCCGCTTGATCTCCGTTCAGGTCTGGGACCGGGGCATGGTCGGCGCCGTCGAAAAGGCGATCCGCGAGTCCAGCCTTGGCCTCAATCCGAACACCGAAGGCCAGACGCTGCGCATCCGCATCCCCGAGCTGAACGAGCAGCGCCGCAAGGAGCTGGTGAAGGTCGCGCATAAATACGCCGAGGAGGCGCGCGTCGCCATCCGCCATGTGCGCCGCGACGGCATCGACATTTTGAAGAAGCTGCTCAAGGACAAGGCCATCGGCGAAGACGACGAGAAGCGTCAGGCCGCCGACGTCCAGAAGGCCACCGATCAGGCCATCGTCGAAGTGGATCAGGTCCTCGCGACGAAAGAAAAAGAAATTATGCAGGTGTAAGTTTCATCCAGTCGATTGCGGGAAAGCGCGAGCGGGTATGCATGACAAGGTCGAAACAGTGACCGCTATTCCGCCCGCCGTCGGCTGGAGCAGGGCTCTGCCGCGCCATGTCGGCATCATCATGGATGGCAATGGCCGCTGGGCCGCTGCGCGCGGCCTGCCACGCATGGAAGGCCACAGGCGCGGCGTCGAGGCTGTTCGCCGGGCGGTGCGCGCCGCCATCGAAATCGGCATTTCCTATCTGACGATCTACAGTTTCTCCTCGGAGAACTGGAGCCGCCCGCCGCAGGAAGTCAGCTTCCTGATGGGCCTGCTGAAGCGCTTCATCCGCAACGATCTCGCCGACCTCCACGCCAACGGCGTGCGGGTGCGCATCATCGGCTCTCGCGAGGGGCTTGATCCCGAAATCACCATGCTGCTCGAAGAGGCCGAGGCGCTGACCCGCGGCAATGGCCGCCTCACCCTCGTCGTCGCCTTCAATTACGGCGGACGGCAGGAGATCGCCGACGCCGCGCGGCGCCTCGCCATGCGCGCCGCCGCTGGCCAGATCGATCCCGCCAGCATCAACGCCGAGGCCATCAGCGCTGAGCTCGCTACAGCGGACATGCCTGATCCCGATCTCATCATCCGCACCTCCGGCGAGCAGCGCCTTTCGAACTTCCTGCTTTGGCAGGCGGCGTATGCGGAATTCGTCTTCCTGCAGCTGCACTGGCCCGACTTTGATCAATCGGCCTTCGAGGCTGCGCTCGATGTCTATGCGGGCCGCGAGCGCCGGTTCGGCGGGCTCATGGTCGAGGCGGAGAAAACCGGCTCATGAGCGAGCCGAGCGAGGGCGGAAAGCCTGCAACGACGCCGCAGGCGCGTCTTTCGACCGATCTCGCCCCGCGAGCCGCCTCCAGCGTGGTGATGATCGCCGCCGCCTTGAGCGCGCTCTGGGTAGGCGGGGACGTCTTCATCCTGTTCTGGCTCGCCTGCGCGCTGGCGATCCATTGGGAATGGCAGACCCTGATTGACGCGCCGAGGTTCAGGGCGCGGTTCTTTGGCGGAGCCGCCTTCATCGTCCTCGCCGTCTTGCTTTTGCGCAGTGGCTTCACAGGGGGCGCGCTGCTTGTCATTGCGGTGGGCGCCGAGACGCTGGCGTGGCTCGGGGGGCCTGGCAAGCGGGTCTGGGCTGGCGCAGGCCTCGTATACGCCGCTTCGCTTGTGATCTCGGTGACGTTGCTGCGGGTGCTTTCGCGCATTGACGGTATGGAGGCCATTCTCTGGCTCTTCGCGGTGGTCTGGGGCACAGACATCATGGCCTATTTTGGCGGGCGCCTGATCGGCGGGCCGAAACTCTGGCCGCGCCTTTCGCCATCAAAAACATGGGCTGGCTTTCTGGTGGGCGTGTCCTGCGGCGGGTTGCTCGGCCTGCTTTGCCTCGTTCTGAAGCCGGGCGCGGAAGCCGCCTCGCTTGGGCCTCTCTTCGTTCTGGGCCTTTTGGCGGGCGTGATCGCCCAAGCGGGGGACTTTTTCGAGTCCTGGATCAAGCGTCGTTTCGGCGTGAAGGATTCCAGTCGATTGATCCCTGGCCACGGCGGCTTCATGGACCGGCTCGACGGTTTCATCGCCGCCGCGGCCTTCGCCGCGCTGGTCGGCTGGATCAAATCTGCGGGACCGGGCTTTGTGGCCATAGGCCTTCTGCGATGGTAATCCGCCCCCGGTCTCCTATGTGTTGCTCATGACCATTTCTGATCCTTCCGCCATATCGGCGGGCCTTCCCACAAATTCCCGCAGGCTCGTCGTGCTTGGAGCGACCGGCTCCATCGGTCGGTCGACCGCGGATGTGATCTCCCATGCGCCCGACGGCGCCTTCGAGGTCGCTTCCGTGGCGGGGGGGCAGGACGCGCAGGCCTTGGCCCGGATGGCCATCTCCCTCAAGGCTTCATTCGCAGCTTTGGCTGACCCTGCCGGGGGCGACGCCTTGCGCGCGGCGCTGGCGGGCACAGGCATTCGCAGCGGGGCCGGGCCGGAGGCTGTGCTGGAGGCCGCGCTCCAAGACTGCGATCTCGTCGTCGGCGCCATCGCCGGAGCGGCGGGCGTCGAGCCGACCCATGCGGCGCTGGAGGCCGGGCGCACCATTGCGCTCGCCAATAAGGAATGCCTCGTTTGCGCGGGTGGGCCGTTCATGCGCACGGCGGCAAAGGCCGGGGCGCGTTTGTTGCCGATGGATTCCGAGCATAACGCCATCTTCCAGGCGCTGGGCGGAGCCGCTCCCGCCACGGTCGACCAGATGATCCTGACGGCTTCGGGCGGTCCCTTTCGCACCTGGACGGCGGAGGCCATAGCTGCGGCGACCCCTGAACAGGCGCTTGCTCATCCCAACTGGTCGATGGGGAAAAAGGTCACCATCGACTCTGCAAGTTTGATGAATAAAGGCCTAGAACTAATTGAGGCACTTCATATTTTTTCCATCGATGCGGAGCGTCTTGATGTTTTGGTTCATCCTCAGTCCATCGTCCACGGCCTCGTGACCTTCGCCGACGGATCGGTCACGGCAGGCATGGCCATGCCGGACATGCGCACCCCTATCGCCCATTGCCTCGCCTGGCCTGATCGGGTGGGGACGAAAGCCCCGCGGCTTGATCTTGCGGCGATAGGCTCGCTCACTTTCGAGCGGCCCGATTTTGAACGTTTCCCTGCGTTAAGGGTGGCGATGGATTGCCTGAAGGCGGGCGGCAGCCTTCCCACGGTGCTGAACGCGGCCAACGAAATCGCGGTCGAGGCCTTTCTGGACGGGCGCATCGGCTTCCACCAGATCGCCAGTATGGTGGAGGGGATCTGCGAAGATGCTGTGCGTCGGGGCGACGGCGGCGAGCCCCGCACCGTGAGCGAGGCGCTGGAAATCGACAGGGCGACAAGGCGGCGGGCGCGCGAAGCGCTGATGTAGGGATTGGGCCGTAACTGGCCTGCGGAGGCGAGATGTCTATTTTTTCCAACCTTTGGTCTTTCGCTGGCTATGTCGGGCCATTTCTGCTCGTTCTGGGCATTGTGGTCTTCTTCCATGAGCTTGGCCATTTCCTTGTCGGCCGCTGGTGCGGGGTGAAGGCGGATGTCTTCTCCATGGGGTTCGGGCCTGAGCTCTGGGGGCGGGTCGATCGCCATGGCACGCGCTGGCGGCTCGCGCTCATCCCGCTGGGCGGCTATGTGAAGTTCCACGGCGACGCCAATGCTGCCTCCGCGGGCGCAGATACGGCCGGCATGTCGCAAGAGGATCTGCGCGTCAGCTTCGTCACCCAGCCCGTTTGGAAGCGGGCGCTGATCGTCGCCGCCGGGCCTTTCGCGAATTTTATCCTCGCCATCGTCATCTTCGCCGCAGTGGCCTTTTTCATGGGGCAGGGAGTGCTGACCCCTCGTGTCGAGGCCCTGCGGCCGGACGAAGTTGCGGAGGCGGCCGGGTTCAAGCCGGGCGATCTCATCCGCTCGATCAATGGCGAGCCCATTGAGAGCTGGGGCGAAATGCAGCGCATCGCGCAGGCTTCGGCGGAGATCCCGCTGGATTTCATCGTGGAGCGGGATGGCAAGGATGTCGCCATCACAGTCACGCCCAAGCTGCGCGTTATCGACACGCCTTTTGGCAAGAATCGCGTCGGCCTGATCGGGCTGATGGGCTCCTCCAAGCCGGAAGACTGGCGGATCAAACACTTTGGCCTCGCGGAATCCCTGGCTCAGGGCGTCAAGGAGACCTGGTACATCTGCGAGCGTACGGGTTCGTTTCTCGCCGGGCTGGTCATGGGCTCGGAGTCCATCGATCAGGTGTCAGGGCCGATCGGCACCGGTTATGTGGCTGGCAAGGTTGCGGCTTTCGGCTTCGCCGCGCTGATGAATCTGGCGGCGGTGCTCTCCGTCTCCGTCGGCCTTATCAACCTTCTGCCCGTTCCGATGCTCGATGGCGGGCATCTCCTGTTTCAGGCCGTCGAGGCGCTGAAGGGCACGCCGATGAGCGAGAGGGCGCA
>CANGOK010000216.1 GCA_947455285.1 Beijerinckiaceae bacterium
CCGCCGTCATTTCCTTAGCGCGGCAGGCGCCCTGACCGTTTCCGTGCTCATGCCGGGCCACAAGGCCTCCGCCGCCACGGTTGGTCTCGAGCAGCGTCCCGCGCTCGTGCCGACCAAACTCGCCTCCTACATCTCCATTCGCGCTGACGGCTCCGCCATCGCCTATTTCGGCAAGATGGACATGGGCCAGGGCACCGATATCGGCGTCGCGCAGATGGTCGCCGAGGAACTGGACCTTCCGGCTGAGAAGGTCATCGTTCTGGCGGGCGACACCGCCACCAGCCTCAACCAGGGCGGCGCCTCCAGCGCCAGCGGCGTTCGCCAGGGCGGAGCAGCTTTGCGCAATGCGGCCGCTGAAGCGCGGCTCGTCATGCTGGAGCTGGCCTCCAGGGAGCTTGGCCAGCCGCTCGACGATCTCACCGTCACCAATGGCGTTATTTCCTCGAAGAGCAACCCGGCGAAAAAGATCAGCTATGGCGATCTTATTGGCGGTCGCTGGTTCGACACCGAAGTCGAGTGGAACGGCCAGATCGGCAACGGCCTTTCCATGAAGACCCGCGCCAAGCTGAAGGACCCCAAGGGATACAAGGTCGTCGGCACGCCCGTACCGCGCCGCGACGTCGTCTGGAAGCTGACGGGCGGGGATAACTATGTCGTGGACATCAAGGTCCCCGGCATGCTGCACGCCCGCACCATCATGCCGCAGATCGCCGGCGCCGTGCCGACTGCAGTCGACGAGGCCTCGATCAAGAACATCCCCGGCGCGCAGGTCGTCTGGGTGAAGAACATGATCGGCGTCGTCGCTCCTCGCGAATGGGACGCCATCAAGGCATCGCGCCAGCTCAAGGTGACATGGTCGGATGCGAAGGCGCCCTTCCCCCAGCAGAAGGACATCTACAAGCACATCCGCGAAGCCAAGGCGATCAAGAGCGGCGGCGCGCCGGGCAATGTTGAGCCAGCAGCCGTGGAGCAGGCATTCAAGGGCGCCGACAAGATCATCGAGGCGACCTATGAATGGCCCTTCCATTCCCACGCCTCGATGGGTCCGGCCTGCGCGGTCGTGGACCACCAGCCCAATGGCGTGACCACGGTCTGGACCGGCAGCCAGAAGCCCCATTACACCGCCCTCGGCGTCGCCAAGATCCTCGACGTGAAGCCGGAAACGGTTCATGCGATGTGGGTCGCCGGTCCCGGTTCTTATGGCCGCAATGATGCGGGCGACGCGGCCGTCTTCGCGGCGATCTTCTCGAAAGCGACCGGCAAGCCGATCCGCTATCAGGGCATGCGCAACGAAGGCTCAGGCTGGAATCCCAAGGCGCCCGCCTCCATCCACACGATCCGCGCAGGATTGAAGGACGGCAAGGTCGTCGCCTGGCACTTCCATTCCAAGAGCTTCGACCGCCTGAACGTGTCTTCAAACGAGTCGGATCCTGCGGATAACCTCGGTGGGCAGATGCTTGGCTTCGCCGCCAAGCCCGGCCTGACCTATGCGCCGCCGGAAAACTCCTACGCCTTCCCGGTCAAGCAACAGACCTGGGAAGTGGTGCCGCCGCTCCTCGACTCCATGAGCCCCCTGCGCTCCTCGCATATGCGCGATCCCTTGGGGCCGGAGACCCATTTCGCCAATGAAGGCTTCATTGACGAACTGGCCTATGCGCTGGGTCAGGACCCCGTGGCCTATCGTCTCGCGACCGTCACCGACGCACGCGACAAGGATGTGCTGAAGGCTGCGGCCGAAAAGGCCGGCTGGCAGCAGCGCACCGCCGCGCGCAAGCAGGTGAAGGGCGACATCGCCACAGGTCAGGGCATGGCCTATGCGCAGCGCGACGGAACCCGCGTCGCCATCGTCGCTGAAGTCGACGTCAACCTGAAGACCGGCAAGGTGCATGCCCGCCGCTTCACGGTGGCCCATGACTGCGGTCTCGTCGTGAACCCGCAGCTGCTCACCAAGACCATCGAGGGCTGCGTCGTGATGGGCCTCAGCCGCGCGATGCATGAGGAAGTGCAGTTCTCGACAGAGAACGTCACCAGCGTGGACTGGATGACCTATCCGATCCTCGACATCACCGAGCGGCCGCATCAGATCGATGTGGTTCTGGTCAACCGTCCCGACCAGCCCCCGGGCGGCGCGGGCGAACCGGCCCTGCGTCCCATCGCCGCCGCCGTCGCCAACGCGGTCTTCGACGCGACCGGCGTGCGCCTGCGCCAGGCGCCCTTCACGCAGGATCGCCTGAAGGCGGGTCTCGCCTAAGGCTAAAACAAACGCCAATTAAAAGAGCCCTCCCCGTTTGCGCGGGGAGGGCTTTTTGATTGAGCCGTCAGCAGTTCGAAGTGCGGCCTTCAGGCCCGCAGCGCCATCAGCATCGCCTCGACATAATCGACGCCGCTGGCCACGACGAGCATGCGCGTATAGGGCCGCAGGTGATTGAGGGACTCGCTGACTGCGTCTTCGCTCGCGCCATCGCGCGGCACGACCAAACCCACCAGCGTCTTATTATGCAGCTTGCAGGCGTCGGCGATGATTGAGACGGCACGCGCATCTTCGCCCGCCGCTGTGATGACCACGACGAAATCGGAAGAGGCCACTTCGGCCACAAGATTGAGGGCGTGACCCGCGAGATCGTTCAACCAGGCCTGAAGAGCCTCGCCGCCTTCCGCGCCGGGCGAACCCTTCGCCGAGAAAGAAAGCGAGGTGAAGAAACTGGCGCCATTCCACGGCAGGCGCGAGACCTCATCGACGATCTTCGCGCTGGTCTTGTCGAGCGCGATGATCTTGGCGGCGCGGCGTTTCGAGTTGGGATACTGGATGCGATAGGCCGCTTCCTGAGCGGTGGTCACGCGGGCGGATTCACTCAGCATCGTCATTCTCCCAGTTGAAAGCGGCCGCAGGTTGAACCCGCGGCCGCCTATTGGATCAGACCGAGGTCTGGCGCACGCCCTTCTTGGCGATCAGCGCTTCCTTCGCGCCTTCCTTGAAGTGGACGTCGCGCTTGAGGAGCAACGCCGCCTGACGCACCTTATGGTGCTCAGGATTGACGCCCGGCGGGATCACGCCCTTCTCGGCCAGCGCCTTGGCGGCGCGCATCAGGCGATGGCGGGCCATGATGACGCCGTTGTCGGTGCCAACGAGGTTTTCCTTCGTGCGATCGCAGATCGGACCCATGCTCTCCTGCAAGGATGCGTCCTGCATGCCGATGCCCTCGATGCCGCTGTAGGTGCGGCCGGCCTTCTGGGCCTCGCGGTTCATGAGGTAATCGTTGGTCTTGTTGGCGAGCGGGATGTAGGTGCCGGGCACATACTTCACATGGATGCCCTTGCCGTCGCGCATCGCCTGCACTTCGCCATCCGTCAACGGACGGGTGGGGTGATAGTCGTAGCTCCACGCCCAGCAGTTATGATCGTCGATCGGAATCCAGAAATGGCCGTGGATCGGATGGTCGCCACGCGGGGGGACGCCAGTGTAGGTAGGCATGACCCAGGGGGTGATGCGCCAGTAATACTGGTCATCCTCAGCGTTGCGCCGCGCGCCGATCAGCAGGCCGCCATCGTTCTCAACGACTTCGAAGACGGGGGCGAGGTCGGCCATGTTGTACTTGTTGCCAGCAGCGCCCTTGAACAGTGGATCGGAAGACAGATCGCCGCGATGCAGCCAGGACACATGCGAGGAATCGATGCCGCCTTCCATGGCCTGCAGCCAGTTGTTTTCCTGCAGGCGCTTCGACGAGAAGGTCTGGTTCAGGGGCACGGTGCAGAATTCGAACTCGGGCTCGGCGGGCTGTTTGGCGGGATCGCCCATATAGGTCCAGAGCACGCCGCCCTTCTCTATGAGCGGATAGGACTTCAGCTTGATCTTCTTGGCGTAGCCGGACTCGGCGGGCTCGGAGGGAACCTCGACGCACTGGCCGGTCACGTCGAACTTCCAGCCGTGATAGGGGCAGCGCAGGCCGCAGTCTTCATTACGTCCGAACCAGAGCGACACGCCGCGATGGGCGCAGAACTCGTCGATGAGGCCGAGGCGGCCTTCGCTGTCGCGGAAGGCGAGCAGGCGCTCGGACAGCAGCTTCACGCGGACGGGCGGGCAATCGTTCTCAGGCAGCTCCTCGGAGAGAAGCGCAGGAATCCAGTAGCAGCGGAACAGTTCGCCCATGGGCGTGCCCGGTCCAGTCTGGGTTACATAATCGTTCTGTTCTTTCTTGAGCATGGACTTCCACTCCTCTTGAGGGTCTTGCGCCCAGACCTTGACGGAAGGCGTTGACCGCATCCCGGCCGCTTGGTAATACGGGGCAGTTCTTGTATGCGGAACGGCGTTCCGCATAGCGATGAACAGCGCTTTAACATTCCCCCGCATGAAACGTCAACGAGGAGCCCCATGTCAGTTCAGAAGATTGAATTATGCAAGACTTCGGATGTGACTGAGGGCAGCGCCATCAAGGTCGAGACGAATGGTCTGGAATTGGCGGTCTTCAACCTGAACGGCGCCTTCTATGTGATGGACGACCTGTGCAGCCATGGGCCCGGCTCGCTTTCCGAAGGCCCGATCTGCGGCGACGTCGTCGAATGCGATTTCCACAACGGATCGTTCAACATCAAGACCGGCGAAGTCGTCGATCCGCCCTGCATGATCCCGCAGAAAACCTACAAGGTCCTCACCGAGGGCGAGACCGTCTTCATCGAGGTCTGAGCCGACTGCGGGAGTTTCCATGGCTCCGCGCCAGCGCGTACCCATTCTTCTACTGACCGGCTTTCTTGGCAGCGGAAAGACGAGCCTTCTTGCGCGTTGGTTGCGGGAGGAGGCTTTCGCGGGCGCCATGGCGATCGTGAATGAAATGGGCGAAGTGGGCCTCGATGACATGCTCATCGAGACCTCCGCAGATACGCCCGTTCTGCTCGACAATGGCTGCGCCTGTTGCGCGGCGGGAGAAGACCTCTCCGCAACGCTCGAACGACTGTTCTTCGACCGGCTCCATCGCCGCATCGCGCCCTTTTCATGGGTGCTGATCGAAACGACCGGCGCCGCCGACCCCGCTCCTATCCTGCAAAGGCTGGAGCAAGGGATTGTCGGCGAACGCTATGAAGTGCGCGGCCTCGTCTCGACCTTCGACGCCAGCCTCGGCCCCTTTCAGGTCACGATCCATCCCGAATGCCGCAGCCAGGTCGATCATGCGGATGTGATCATTCTGACCAAAGTGGACGCCGCCTCGCCGCAAGCATTGGCCGAAGCGCAGGAGTGCCTCTCGACCTTGCGGCCCGGCGCTAAGGTGCTCGCCTCCACCCAAGCGGACCTGCCCGCCACGGCCCTGCTGGACGCGCTGGCTGGCCGCGCGCCGCCCGCCACTTGCGGCCACGGCCATATCCACGCCCGCCACACGCCAGGGCTGACCAGCGCCTTCGCACCTCTCGAAGGCCTCGATGAAAAGGCGCTGCGCCAAAGCCTCGAAGCCGCGGTGGCGGGGGCGCAGGACGCGCTGCTGCGCCTCAAGGGACTGGTTCGTGTTTCCAGCGGCGACTGGATGCTGGTGCAGGCGACGGCCGAC